>JANXYD010000403.1 GCA_025350265.1 Hyphomicrobiaceae bacterium
CCGCCCCAGAAGCCGCCGGAAGGTGCCAGCACGGTTTCGATCTTCGGGAAATCTTCCAGGCGCATGCTATCGTAGGTGTCGAAGTTTTCCTCAACGACGCGACCGTCCTTGATGGTGATCTTCTGATACAGCGAGGCACCCAGGCCGTAGGCGACCGAGCCTTGCACTTGCGCCTCGATCTGATCGGGATTGACCGCATAGCCGGGATCGGTGCCCATCACCAGCCGATGGATCTTCAGCTTGCCGCGCTCCGATACGGACACTTCGGCGGCCGCGGCGACATAGCTGCCGTAGCCCATGTTCTGCGCGATGCCGCGGAAGGTGCCGGCTGCAGGCTTGGCGGTTTCCCAGCCGATTTTTTCAGCCACCGCGTTCAAAATTGCCAGATGCTTTGGCCGCGCCGTCATCAGCTTGCGGCGGAAGGCAAGTGGGTCCTGGCCGGCAGCTTTCGCCAACTCATCCATGAAGCACTCGAGATACACCGCATTCTGATTGTTGTTGACGCCGCGCCAGAAGCCGACGGGCACATGCAGGTTGCGCATCGCGTGCTCGATTTTTAGATTGGCGATCTGATAGCCGAACTGACCTTCCGGTCCTTCCGGGTTGAGGCCCTGGAATGCGGCGGGATCGGAACCATCCTTGCCCATCCGCGCGGGTGCCGCCGACGCCAGGATCGACGGCGCGGCAATGCGCACCTTCAAGCCGACGAGATTGCCGTCGGCGTCGAGGCCCGCATCGAGTTTGCACTGCGAAATCGGGCGAAACCGGCCCTGCCGCATATCCTCTTCGCGCGTCCAGATCGTCTTGATCGGCACGCCGGGAATTTGCTTTGCCAGCAGCACGCCCTTGGTCGTGTAGTCCTGTGCGCCGCGCCGGCCGAAGCCGCCACCGAGATGGAGCTTGTAGACTTCGCACTTCGATGGCGGCAGACCTGCCGCCTCCGCGCACGCCGCCAGCGACGCATCGCCGTTTTGCGTGGCGACCCAAATTTCGCACTTGTCGGCCGTCCATTTCGCCGTGCAGTTCATCGGCTCCAACGTGGCGTGGTTCCAGTACGGACTATCATAGACCGCCGAAACTTTTTTCGCGGCGCCCGCAATCGCTGCGTCCGCATCGCCCGCGCTGTTGCCGACGAACACACCTTCGCTCGACGTCAAACCAGCTTTCAAAATCTCGGCGATGTCGGCACTCGACACCCTGTTGTTGGCGGTTTCTTCCCACACTGGTTTCAGCGCATCGAGGCCCATCTTGGCCTGCCAGAACGTATCCGCCACGACAGCCACAGCGGTGTCGCCGACTTTGTAGATGCCCTTGACGCCGGGCATGCCACGCACCTTCGCCTCGTCGTAGCTCTTGAGCTTATTGCCGAACACCGGCGCGTCCATGATCGTCGCTACCAGCATGCCCGGCAGCTTCAGGTCGATGGCGTAGATTTGTTTTCCGTTGAGCTTATCGGCGGTGTCGAGACGCTTGACGCCGGCCTTGCCGATCAGCTTCCACTGCTTGGGATCTTTGAGTTTGACGGTTTTCAAATCCGGTACCGGCAGCCTCGATGCGTCGGCTACCAGCTTGCCGTAGGATGTCGACTTGCCGGACTTCGCATGCGTGACGATGCTGTTCTCGGCCGTCAGTTCCTCGACCGGCACCTGCCACAGGTTTGACGCCGCTTGCAGCAACATGCCGCGCGCCGCAGCGCCGCCCTGCCGCACATAATCCTGCGAGCCGCGAATGCCGCGGCTGCCGCCCGTCGACATGTCGCCCCAAACGCGATGGCGCGCGAGGTTTTGGCCAGGCGTCGGGTACTCGGTTTTCACCTTCGTCCAATCGCATTCGAGTTCTTCGGCCACCATCTGCGCAAGTCCGGTCAGCGTCCCCTGTCCCATCTCGGAACGCGCGATGCGGATCGTCACCTGATCGTCGGGCGCAATCACAACCCACGCGCCGACCTCCGAACCGGCAGCCGCATCCGCTGCCAGCACCTGTGCCAGCGCTTTCGTGATGCCACCCGAACCGACACCGATGGCCAGCCCGCCCGCCGCTATACCCGTTGCACCAACGACCGTGCGGCGCGAAAGAATTTTCGACATGATTTTGCTCATTGGTGTGCCCTCACGCTTTCGTCAGGTCGGCGGCCATGTGCACCGCCGCGCGGATGCGCTGGTAGGTGCCACAGCGGCAGATGTTGGTCATGGCGGCGTCGATGTCGGCGTCGGTGGGCTTGGGCTTCTTGGCCAGCAGCGCGGTGGCGGCCATGATCTGGCCGGACTGGCAATAGCCGCATTGCGGCACGTCGACGGCGGCCCAGGCTTTTTGCACGGGATGCGTGCTGTCGGCGGACAGGCCTTCGATGGTGACGATCTTATCATCGGCCTTGACGTCCTTGAGCAGGATCGAGCACGAGCGCTGCACTTCGCCGTTGATGTGCACCGAGCACGCACCGCACTGGCCGACGCCGCAGCCGTACTTTGTACCCGTCAATCCACCTTGCTCGCGGATGGCCCACAACAGTGGCGTTTCGCCGTCGACGGCGAGGTCGACGACTTTCCCGTTGATGTTCAACTTGGCCATGCGACGTGGTCCTCTTGCAGTTGCGTGCTGTTATTGGCTGATCGACATTCACGACCGGTCCGCACGATCAAGTGCGAGGCGGCCGTGTAGCAGTCACTTGAAAAGGGGCGTTCAAAATCGTTTTGTGATTTGAGCAACGATTGGACTGGCCGGATGGCACCTCGGCACCGGAAGGGGAGGCTAAGCCCGCGGTCGGACCAGCGCAATGCCGCGAGGACATACCAACCATTCAAAAATTGACAGCCACCGATCGCGCGATACCATGACTGTCGTAACTGAGGTGATCGCGTGCCGTCGCAACACATTGTCGTGAGTTTCGAACTGGCGGCAGAGCGCTGCGAAGATCTCGCCCCGCTGGTCTATGCGCGGCTGTTCGGCGAGCATCCGGAAACCGAAGTGTTTTTCATTATGGACCGTACCGGTGCAGCGCGCGGCAGCATGCTCGCCTGGGTGATCAACGCGCTTCTCGATGTCGTCGGCGAGGGACAGTACGGGCGGAACCTCATTCAGGCCGAAGCCGTCAATCATCAGGGGCTCGGCGTGTCGCCCGCGCAATTCCGGCTGTTCTTCGCGACCCTCGCTGCGACCTTGAAGGACGTGCTGGGCGAGGCGTGGTGCGAGGGGATGGAGCGCGACTGGGCAGACCTGCTTGCTGACTTGGACCGTTGGCTCGGGTCTAACGACAACCGGGTTGCGCTGCCCGGCTCGACTGGCTAAACAACCCCCGCGCGCTGGTGGGAAATATCCACTGGCGTGATTTCGGTGTGAGACCGCAGGCATTCCCAGGGGGCGCAGCAGCGATCCGACGATGGCTCTGATCGTGATGAAGTTCGGCGGCACCAGCGTTGCCAATGTCGAGCGGATCAAGAATGTCGCGCTCCACGTCAAGCGCGAGGTCGACGCCGGCAACAAGGTGGCCGTCGTCGTATCGGCGATGTCGGGTGCCACCAACCAACTGGTGGCCTGGGTGCGCGAAGCGTCGCTCTTGCACGATGCGCGCGAATACGACGCGATCGTCGCTTCGGGCGAACAGGTGACCGCCGGCATCCTCGCCATATGCCTGCAATCGATCGGCATTTCCGCCCGCTCCTGGCAGGGCTGGCAGGTGCCGATCCTGACCGACAACGCGCACGGTGCCGCCCGCATCAAGGATATCGACGGCTCCAAGTTGCGCGCGCGACTCGACAGCGGCGAAGTCGCCGTCGTCACGGGGTTTCAAGGCATCGAACCCGAACGCCAGCGCCTGGCCACCCTGGGCCGCGGCGGCTCCGACACCAGCGCGGTGGCGCTCGCCATCGCGCTCAAGGCTGATCTCTGCGATATCTATACCGACGTCGACGGCATCTACACCACCGATCCGCGCATCGTGCCCAAAGCCAAGCGCCTGACCAAGATCTCGTACGAAGAGATGCTTGAAATGGCGTCGCTGGGTTCCAAGGTGCTGCAGACGCGTTCGGTCGAACTGGCGATGGTCTACAAGATGCGCACGCGCGTGCTGTCGAGTTTCGCTGCACCCGACAGCATGAAGCCGACGACGCCCGAAACCTGGGACGAAACCGGCACAATAGTTTGTAGCGAGGAAGAGATCGTGGAACAGCAAGTCGTCAGCGGCATTGCCTTTGCGAAGGACGAGGCCAAGGTCACCCTGCTCAAGATCGCGGACAAGCCCGGGGTGGCGGCGCGCGTGTTCGGCCCGCTCGCCGAAGCCAACGTCAACGTCGATATGATCGTGCAAAACCTGTCGTCGGATGGCAAGCACACCGACATGACTTTCACCGTCCAAGAGGGCGAACTGCCGCGCGCGCTGGAAGTGTTGAAGGGCGTGCAAAAGGA
>JANXYD010000409.1 GCA_025350265.1 Hyphomicrobiaceae bacterium
CGGCGACCAGCCGTTAATGCAGCTAAACGGTAAGCGATGTCCTCTGCCCCGGGCTGCGTCGCTGCAGCCGAGCCAGCCCTCGCCGCCGGCTCGATCACGATGCGCTCGGCGCGCGCGCGGGGGCCCCGGTGGCGGTCGTCCGGCGCGTGCGATGCACCCGCAGGCGTTTCACCCGCCGCGCATCGGCGTCCAGCACCTCGAATTCGACGCCCGATGGATGCGACACCAGTTCGCCACGCGCCGGCACATGTCCGACCAGCGCGAATACCAGGCCGCCGAGAGTGTCGATTTCTTCCTCCTGCTCCGCCGACAGCAGCTTTATGTTGAGCTTCGCTTCCAATTCCCGGACCGGTGTCCGGGCTGCGGCGGTCAGGCCCTGGTTCCCATCGACGATGATATTGTCGGCCTCAACCTCGTCGTGCTCATCTTCGATATCGCCGACGATCTGCTCGACCAGATCCTCAATCGTGACCAGCCCGTCCGTGCCGCCGTATTCGTCGATGACCAATGCCATGTGGATGCGCGTCGTTTGCATTCGGATCAAAAGGTTGGTTACCGGCATCGACGCTGGCACGAACAATACCGGTCGCCGCAGCTTCGTCGCGCCGATCGATTTGGCGAGGTCGGCATTGCCGAGATCGATGGGCGACGGCTTCGAGGCGGCCGTCTCGATGGGTTTTTCGGCTGGCTTCGGACGTCCCGCCGCTACTGGTGCGCGCCCTTCCGTCGCTGGCCGGCCGCTCGCGTCCCCCATCAGCCAGCGCAGCAGGTCCTTGATGTGCACCATGCCGCGCGGATCGTCGAGCGTCTCCCGATATAGCGGAATGCGGCTGACGCCCGCGTCGTCGAACATCTGCAGCAGCGCCGCGATCGGCTCGCTTTCGTCGATCGCGATAATGTCCGATCGCGGCACCATGATATCGTCGACGCGCAACGTGCCGAACCGCAGCGTGCGTTGTAGCATTTCGCGTTCGGCCGCTGAAAACGTGGTGCCGTCGAGCGATTCTTTCAACGCGTCCTCGATTGTGTCGCGCAGCGTCGCTCCCGGCGCGAGCCCCAGCCGCGCGCGCACCGCATTCAGCCAGCCGGGTGCAGCCGTCGTGTATGGCTGTGCCGTCCCGGCTGTACGCCTAGCGTTGTCGTCACGGTCTTTTGAGGCGAGGGTCATGATATGTCGAGGTCTGGTTCTGTAAGTGGCAGCCGTGGGGCGTGCTCGCGCGCATAGGGATCGGCCACATGGAGCAGCAGTAGAACACGTGTCTCCAGCGCCTCCATGGCATCGGCATCGTCGTCGGTTTGATGATCAAAGCCCCGCAGATGAAGCAGGCCGTGAACGGTCAGATGCTGCGCATGGTGCGCCACCGGGATGCCCGCCTCGTGCGCCTCGCGCTCGATCGTCTCGCGCGCCAGGATGATGTCGCCGAGATAGGGTGCGGCACCCGGCTCGGTGGCACGTGCATGGGCCGGAAAGGACAGCACGTTGGTCGGCTGTGGTTTGCCGCGAAAATCGCTGTTGAGCGCCTTCACGTGGTTGTCGGAGCTCAACACCAACGCTACATCACCGCCGCCCGCGAACAACTCCGGATAAGCGCCGCTTACTGCGTCGACGGCTCGAGCGACTGCATTTTCAATGCCGACATGCTCAAGCCATCGGTCGTCTTCGATGGTAACCGTGGCGTCCACGTTCGGTGCGGCGGTCGGCAACTCGGATCGGGCCGGTGGAGGTCGGGTCACGGTTTATCCCCGGCCCGCTGCAGGCGTACGCTGCTGCTTGTCGGCTGCAGCAGCAGTCGCGGCGGCTTCATATGCCTTCACAATGCGGGCAACGAGATCGCGTCGCACGACATCTTGCGCCTGGAAGCGGATCGATTCGATACCCTTCACCAGCCCCAGCAGGCCCACAGCTTCGTCCAGCCCCGATTTTTGTCCTGTCGGCAGGTCGATTTGCGTCGGGTCACCTGTAACGATCATTTTCGAACCCTCGCCAAGGCGGGTCAGAAACATTTTCATCTGCATCGGCGTCGTATTCTGCGCCTCGTCCAAGATCACGGCGGCGTTGGCCAGCGTCCGTCCGCGCATGAACGCCAAAGGCGCGATCTCGATGGTCCCGTCAGTAATGGCTTTCTCAACTTTTTCCGCTGGCAGCACATCGTAAAGTGCGTCGTAGAGCGGGCGAAGGTATGGGTCGACTTTTTCCTTCATATCGCCCGGCAGAAACCCGAGCCGTTCACCCGCTTCCACCGCTGGCCGGGAAAGGATGATGCGGTCCACCAGATTTTTTTCGAGACATTGCGCCGCGAACGCCACAGCCAGATAGGTTTTGCCGGTTCCCGCCGGCCCCAGGCCAAACACCAGGTCCGATCGCTCAAGGGCCCGGATGTAAGAACTTTGCATGGCCGTGCGCGCGGTGACGATTTTCTTGCGGGTGCGGATCTGCGCCATGCCCTCGTTGACAGGTGCCGACCGGGTGTGCCGGATCAAGCCCTCGACATCGCCAGCCGAAAATTCTTCGCCACGCAGCGCGCGTGCATAAAGTGCTTCGAGCACCTGCTTGGCAACGGCAATGGCTGTGTCCGGACCCGATACAGAGATCATATTGCCGTGTGCAACCGCTTTTACGCCGAGCACCTGTTCGATCAGTGCCATGTGCGCGTCATGCTCGCCGAGGACCAGCGGAATAAGACGGTTGTCGTCGAGGGACACGACGATACGGTTCGACGTGGTACCGGAGGAACCTAAACCCGACGATGCCGACCCCGCCGGAGCTGAATAAGGCATCGACGCACCGGCTCTGAGACCCGCACCAGGGCTGCCGCCACGCGGGGTTTTCCCGCTTTTTTCAGCCAAAGCGTTGCTCTCCTCGTTCGATCGGCAACTTACCTTGCCGCTCGCTGCATACTTACATCACGTGACCGCTGAGCGCAACGCGTGCGGATTTCGCCTGTGCATCCGGTTCGCGCCGCGCGTCCAACGTTTTGCCAGGTTGCGTCCCCTTACATGATCGCATGTTTGGGCAGATACTCGTTCTGGCACTACGCCAGCGTAAACATTTCAACGTGGACGGAACCGCATGGATCTCAAACTCAAAGGCCAACACGTTCTCGTGACCGGTGGCTCCAAAGGCATCGGCGCGGCGTGCGCAAAAGTCTTCCTGCAGGAGGGCTGCAGCGTCACGATCGTTTCGCGTGACGCGGAAAAACTCGACGCGACCCGCCGCGACCTTGCGGCCTTTGGTGCCGTCACCGCCATGCCTGCCGACCTATCGCAAGGCCGCGAACGCGAGCGTGTGATCGCGGCGCATCCGGAAATGGATATTCTCGTCAATAATGCGGGTGCCATTCCTGGCGGCGGTCTGCTCGATCTGACGATGGAGCGCTGGGCGGAGGCCTGGAGCCTGAAGGTCATGGGCTATGTGCACATGACGCAGATGACGTTGGCGCGCATGAAGGAGCGCAAATCAGGTACTATCGTCAACATCATCGGGTCCGCCGGCCGCAGCCCGCGCTACGATTATATTTGCGGTGCCACCGGCAATGCGGCGCTGATGGCATTCACTGGCGCTGTCGGTGGCAAATCGGTCGATTGGGGTGTTCGCGTTTTCGGCGTCAACCCGGCAGCGACGCGCACCGACCGTATCATTTCGCTATCCAAGAGCCGCGCCAAGACAGCGCTGGGTGACGAAACGCGGTGGGAAGAAATGTTGACTGGCCTGCCGCTCGACCGCCTGATTGAGAGTGCGGAAATCGCCAATGCGGCGGCCTTCCTGGCGTCGCCCGCCTGCGGCTACGTCAGCGGCACTGTCCTTGACGTTGACGGCGGTGGCCACTACCGCGGCAAATAGAAAAAAGAGGCGGGGCACCTTCGTGGTCCGCCTCAGTTGTCAGCACGATAGCGGCGTCTCGAAGCAGTCTTTTCCGCGGCCTTCAGCCCGACGACGTCGCCCTTCTTGTTTGCGATCATTCAGCCAGCGTCCAACGGGAAATAAGCCCCCCAACCGTAGCTCCCAGCATGGGTGCCATCCAGAACAGCCAAAGGTCGCTGAGTGCCTTTCCGCCTGCCATCACCGCCGATGCCGTCGACCTTGCCGGATTGAGCGACGCGTTGGTAATCGGAAGTGCGAACAGATGCAGCACCAAAAGCGCGCACCCGATTGCGATGGGCGCAAAACCCGCCGCCGCCCGCTTCGATGTCGAGCCCATGAAGATCAGCAGAAAAAGCGCGGTCGCCACGAATTCCACTGCAAATGCTGCAAAAAATGAAAATTCGCCCTTGCCGCCGAAATGGTTGGAAATGGTTTGCATCGTATTCCAGCGCGCGCCGGCCGTGCCGTCGGGCGCACCTGCCGCGATTACCGTCAGTACGACGATCGCCGCTATCGCACCGGCCAACTGCGCGACGATATATACCGGCGCGTCAGCAATTGCGAAGCGCCCGCCGCTGGCGAGCCCGATCGTTACGGCGGGATTGAAGTGTCCCCCTGAAACATGCCCTAGTGCGAACGCAACCACCATGAACGTCAGCCCGAACGCGATCGCAATTGCTACGGTGGCCGTCTGCGACGCCGGGCCGGCGACAACAGCCGTACCGCACCCCACCAAAATGAGGGCAAACGAGCCGATGAATTCGGCGGTGATGGCGCGCGGGCTCATTTCAGAAATCTCCAACAACGGGCTGTATTTCGAACATATGGATAGTCTTTCCTGCGGTCTCGGTGAGCGGGAAAGGAAGATGGCCTGAAAATCAATGGAATTTAGCCACCAGTCTGCCACCGCTTCGCCGCAAAATACTCGTTGCTGGATATGCAAGTCACGGCTCTGCGCCTAGGGGGATTGTGGCGTCTGCGCAACCAATGAAGCGTTTGGGGTTTAACGTATGCGCACACCGATCAGAATAGCGCTGCTCTGTGCCGCCGTGTCCCCGCTCGTGGCCGACGCAGCCGCCCAGACAGCCGCGCCGGCGCGGTTGGGCATTGCGCCCCACGCTTCCGTCAGCACAGCCAATCCGTTGAAGAAGTCGGTGCCAGATTTGAATTTCACGTCCGTCGAGCAGATCGGGCATTGGATCAACACGTATCGCAGCAAGCCCGAACCGCAACGCTTGCCGAAGCTCTTTCACGCCATGGCCCAACTCAACATGTTTGCCGATAGCGACAATTCCGGTCTCTATCTCGGCTTCGTCGGTGGGGTGCTTGCGGCCAATCCGGCGATGGCCAATGGGCTTATTGCGAAGATGTTTCCGCTACCACAAGAACATCAGGCCGCTTTGATCAAATCGGTCGCCTACTCCGGTTTGGCAGACTGGCGCGATGTGTTGCGAGCCAACGCCGAGCGAATGCCGGGCCGCGTGGTGCTGATCGATCGTTTCGCCACCGGCACGATGCCGGCTTTCGATGCCATGAAGCTCGATGCCGGACCAGTACCGCTCGACGTGTTGTGGGGCAACTATTTTGCCACTGGATCCTACGAGCCGATCTTGCGCATCGTCTCGGTGCTCAAATGGTCGAAAGAGGTTGATGATGTCGAACGTTTAACGATCGGTTCGATGGCCAAATGGACGCTTGGCACTAACGCCAGCAACGATGTCGATATTCTTCGGCTGTTGAAGTCGGCCGTCACCACCGAACCGGCCGCCAATCAAAAGATACTCACTGAAGTCATCCTGGCCGCTGAAACCGGCGAAACCACCAAGATCCGCAGGGAAGCATTGTTGGCGATCGAGCAACTCAAGATCAAGGGGCCGGAGAAAACACGCACCACGGCCTGGTGGGGCCAAGCCGGCCAGATCGCGCTGTCGTTCGGCTGCATCGCCGCGAGCGCGCTGGGCGCGACCGCGGCCATCGGAATCCCCTGTGTGATCGGCGGCGCCGCTTCGACCGCCGCCTTGAAAATGATGACGCCATAGTGAGTTAGGGCAGCAATAATTGTGACCCCAGTGTCCGCCCGGCTTCAAGATCGGCGTGTGCCTGTGCCGCTTCCGCCAGCGGATAGCGATGCCCGACATGCGGCTTTATCGCTCCTGACTTCAGATGCTTGAACAGCGCGTTCGACGATGATTCCAGGTCGGCGCGCGAGCCCGCATAAGTCGCCAGCGTCGGCCGCGTGAAATAGAGCGAGCCGAGCTTCTGCAGCATCGATGCCTCGACAGCCGGCGGCAAGCCGGATGTCGCGCCGAACGACACGAAAATGCCGCGCGGCTGCAAGCAGTTCATGCTCGTTTCGAACGTCGCCTTGCCGATGGAATCATAAACGACCGGCACGCCTTTTCCACCCGTTATTTCGCGCACCCGTGCCAGGACGTCGTCTTTGGTGCGATCGATGACCGTATGATAGCCGTTGGCTTTTGCGAGCGCGCATTTCTCTTCGCCCGCCGCGACGCCAATGAGATTGACGCCCATCGCCTTCGCCCATTGTCCTGCGAACAGCCCGACGCCGCCCGCCGCCGCATACATCAAGGCAAAATGGCCTGCACGCAGCGGCGCGCACCGTTGCAGCAAATATTCCGTGGTCATGCCCTTCAGCATGGACGCGGCCGCCACTTCGTCGCTAATGCCTTCAGGAATCTTGACCAGCCGTGCCGCCGGATAGATGCGATGGCTCGCGTAGGCACCCGGTTCGCCCATGGCGTAGGCAACCCGATCGCCGACCTTCAAGTCGCGTACATCCGGCCCGATTGCTTCCACGACACCGGCTGCTTCGTTGCCACAGCCGCTCGGCAGCGGCAGTTTGTACGCGCCAGATCGCTGATACGTATCAAGATAATTCAAGCCGCACGCCGTCTGCCGGATCATGACCTGACCAGTCGCGCAGGTGCCAATGTCAATGCTTTCCGGCTTGAGGACTTCAGGGCCGCCGGTTTCGTGAAAACGGATGACATTAGCTTCCATGACTTAACCTCGATGTTGATCGCAGCGCACCGAGTGCGCTGCTGGGCGGCTAATCCGGCCGCGTCGTCCGCTGTTTTTCGTCGCCCGGATATGTGTCGTGACCTGCTCCTTGTCGCGCGACATGTTCATTGTGGCAAGGCTGCACAAGCGTTTGCTAGTCGCGTTGTTACGGCAATGACCGGTTTGCACGCGTTACCGCCAACAGTTGCTTGCGTCGGCCGCTCTAACTGACTATAGGGAGCGTCGGCCTAGCTCCCTTCGTCTATCGGTTAGGACACCAGATTTTCAATTTGGTAAGACGGGTTCGACTCCCGTAGGGAGCGCCAAAAACATTGTTTTGTTTATATGTTTCAATGCCTTATGCAATTGTTAGACAGCAG
>JANXYD010000423.1 GCA_025350265.1 Hyphomicrobiaceae bacterium
CGCACGACAGCGCGAACCTCATCTACTCCGCTGCTTGCTTTGGCTCGTAGCCCAGCGACGCGTTCAATTTGGCGATCAAATCCGCGGCCGCGGCCGGAATGTTGGTGCCGGGGCCGAAAACGGCCTTGGCGCCGGCTGCAAACAGTTCGTCGTAGTCGCCGGGCGGGATGACGCCGCCGACAACGATCATGATATCGGCGCGGCCTTCCGTCTCGAGCGCTGCCTTGAGTTCCGGCACCAAAGTCAGATGTCCGGCCGCGAGCGAGGACGCGCCGATGATGTGCACGTCGTTTTCAACGGCCTGACGCGCGACTTCGGCGGGCGTCGAAAACAGCGGTCCGATGTCGACGTCGAAGCCCAAGTCGGCGAAAGCGGTGGCGATGACTTTCTGGCCGCGATCGTGGCCGTCCTGGCCCATCTTGGCGACGAGGATGCGGGGGCGGCGGCCATCGGCTTCGGCGAAGGCATCGACGAGAGCGCGGACACGATCGACTTCCATGCTCATCTTGCTTCCCTTCGGCCCGCTCATGCTTTCTGCCCGGTAAACGCCCGACACCGAGCGAATCTCGGCGCGGTGGCGGCCAAACACGGCCTCCATCGCATCCGACATTTCGCCGACGGTAGCTTTGGCGCGCGCGGCCTTCACGGCGAGATCGAGCAAGTTCCCGTTACCACGTGCGCCATCCGTCAAGGCTGAGAGCGCGGCCTTGGTCGCTGCCTCGTCGCGCTCGGACCGCAAGCGCTGCAGTTTGGCGATCTGCTGTGCGCGAACCGATTTGTTGTCGATCTTGAGGAAATCGATCTTGGCTTCATCGGTGACGCGGAATTTGTTGATGCCCACGATGGTCTGGCGGCCGCTGTCGATGCGGGCCTGAGTGCGAGCCGACGCTTCCTCGATGCGCAATTTCGGAATGCCGGCGGCGATTGCCTTGGTCATGCCGCCGAGCCGCTCGACCTCCTCGATGTGGGCCCAGGCGCGCATGGCGAGATCGTGCGTCAACCGCTCGACGTAATAGCTGCCGCCCCACAGGTCGGCGGTGCGGGTGGTGCCGGTTTCAAGCGCGATGAAAAGCTGCGTGTTGCGCGCGATGCGGGCGGAAAAATCGGTCGGCAGGGCGATCGCCTCGTCGAGCGCGTTGGTGTGCAGCGATTGCGTGCCGCCTTGGGTGGCAGCGAGTGCCTCGATGGCCGTGCGGGTGACGTTGTTGAACACATCCTGCGCGGTCAGCGACCAGCCCGATGTCTGGCAATGCGTGCGCAGCGACAGCGAGCGGTCGTCGCTAGGCGCGAACTCGCGCTTGATCAGACGTGCCCACAGCAGGCGGGCGGCGCGCATCTTGGCGATCTCCATGAAGAAGTTCATGCCGATGGCCCAAAAGAAACTGAGCCGTGGGGCGAACTTGTCGATCGGCAGGCCTGCGGCCACGCCCGCGCGCGCGTATTCGACGCCGTCAGCCAGCGTGTAGGCGAGTTCGAGATCCGCCGTCGCGCCGGCTTCCTGCATGTGATAGCCGGAGATCGAGATCGAATTGAATTTCGGCATGTGCTGCGAGGTGTAGGCGAAGATATCGGAGATGATCCGCATCGAAGGCGCGGGGGGATAGATATACGTATTCCGCACCATGAATTCTTTGAGGATGTCGTTCTGGATGGTGCCGGACAATTTGGCCGCCGGCACGCCCTGCTCTTCGCCCGCCGCGATGAACAGCGCCAAGATAGGCAGCACCGCGCCGTTCATGGTCATCGACACGCTCATCTCGGACAGGTCAATGCTGTCGAACAACGTGCGCATGTCGAGGATGCTGTCGATCGCCACGCCGGCCATGCCGACGTCGCCCGACACGCGCGGATGATCGCTGTCGTAGCCGCGATGGGTGGCGAGATCGAAGGCGACCGACAAGCCCTTCTGGCCGGCGGCGATGTTGCGGCGGTAGAAGGCGTTGGAATCTTCGGCGGTGGAGAATCCCGCGTACTGACGGATGGTCCATGGCTGCATCACGTACATCGCCGGATAGGGCCCGCGCAGAAACGGCGCGATGCCGGGGAGGCCGGAGACGAAATCGAGGCCCGCGATATCGGCTGCGGTATAATGCTGCTTGATGCGAATGCCCTCGGGGGTGTCGAAGGTCGCGGGTTCAGACTGTCTTGCCGCCGATGCGTTTGCTGTCTGCGCCGCATCGAAGCTGAGTTTTGTGAAATCGGGGATCTGGGACATGAGCGAGCCTGGTCAACTTCAATCGAGATGCACTCTAGGTCAATTTCCGATGGCCATCTACGGGGGAGCGGGGGTGCCGCTACCGCCACCTCAACACCCGCCGTTCGAGCAGCGCAATCAGACCATAGATGGTCAGCCCCAGGCCCATCAGCACCACCACGCCGGCCATCAGCCGATCGAGCTGGAACAGGTTCTGCTGCTGCAGCACGTAGGCGCCGATCCCGTATTCCGCGGATATCATCTCGGCGGCGACCAGCAGAATGATGCCGACCGTCGCCGAAATGCGGAAAGCCGACAAGATCGCCGGCAAGGCGCCGGGGAGTACGATGGTGCGCAAGATCGCCCCTTTCGACAACCCGAAGCTCTGGCCCATGCGGATCAGATTGCGCGACACGTCGTCGACGCCGCCGTAGGTATTGACCACCGTCGGAAAAAATGTGCCGAAGGCGATCGTCGCGTATTTCGAGCCTTCGCCGATACCGAACCAGATGATGAACATCGGCAACAGTGCAATCTTGGGGATGGATGAAATAGCTGCGACCCACGGGATACCGACGGAGCGCGGTCCGGTCCAGGTGCCGATGGCGAGACCGACGAGGATGCCTGTGGAAACGCCGGCGATCCAGCCGACCACAAGTCGCCGCAGCGACGCGCCGAGATGCAGGGCCAGTTGGCCGCTGGTAAACAGATCGCTTAGCGCCGCGCCGATCGCCGATGGAGCCGGAAACGCGAGCGGGCCGAGGATATGGGCGCGTGCCAGCACTTCGAGCATTCCAATGACGCCTACAAAGCTCAGCACTCCCAGCCAGGTCACAAACTTCGGCGCAAAGCCACCGGCGCGAAAACGGACACTACCAGCGGCGGCATCGGGCTTGGCTGCATTGCCCGCGTCGTCAGTGCGCATCGAGCAACTCGCGGTCGGCCGAGGCCGCCTCGTCACGGATGATCGACCACAGCCGCGCTTCGTCAGCGTCAAGGCTGGATGAGTGGTTGCTGCGGGCATCGAGTGGGGTGGCGATGGTGATAATCTCCTTGATGCGACCGGGACGGCGCGACAAGGCGACAACCCGGTGGCAGAGGCGCGCAGCTTCTGACAAGTTGTGCGTCACATAGACAACGGTGATGTTGGAAACCGCGAACAGGGCGGCAAATTCATCCATCAGCAGCAGGCGCGTTTGCGCGTCGAGTGCCGACAGCGGCTCGTCCATCAGCAGCACCGCCGGATCGACTGCAAGTGCACGCGCGATGCCGACGCGTTGGCGCATGCCTCCGGACAATTGACGCGGAAATGCCGCGCGAAATCGGGTCAAGTCGGTTTGGGCCAAAACGCGATCGACGCGCCGTTGCTTCTCGGATCTGGACAGCCGATGGGCGTCGAGCCCGAGCCGGATGTTGCCCTCGACGGTGCGCCACGGCAGCAATGCGAAGTCCTGGAAGACGTAGGTCAAAGGGTTGAGGCAGCCGGCAGGCAATGTGCCGTGCGAGGACACTTGGCCTCGGGTGGGCTGCAACAGTCCGCCGATGATCGACAGCAA
>JANXYD010000003.1 GCA_025350265.1 Hyphomicrobiaceae bacterium
GTCGAAACCGACGAAAACGGTTGCGTCGGCGACAGACCTGCGTTCGGAAACGACCGCGTTGGCCGGAAAGCTTTCATCCGGCCAGCCCAGCGCGATACTTTTCATGATGACCTGATCGTCGGCAATGCCTGCATGCTCACGCACGACAGGTGATTGCATGATGCCCTGGCTGTTGATCACGGTCCCCAACCCGCGAGACCACGCGGCATTGACCAGGGCGGTGGCCACGGCGCCGCAATCGAACGGCGCATCGTCGCTGCCATTCAACACGCGGTCGTAGGTTACGATCACGCATACCGGCGCGTCGAATTGACGGAAGCCGCGCAAGACCCAGTCCTGGCGCCTTTCTTTGTCATCCCGCTCAATCCCCATGGCGGAAAACAATTGCTTGGCAACGCCAACCTGCCTGTCGCGGTGGGGACCTGTGAAGGCCTGACCGGTGCGAAACTCGCGCGATTGCGGCACGCCTGTCACCATACGCTCAGTATTGCCGGCGCGGATCCGATCCAGCGGTGCGCCGGCAATGACGTAAAAATTCCAGGGTTGAGTGTTCATCGAGGACGGCGCGCGCATGGCCAAACCGATAATTTCCTCGATCAGCGCCTTCGGGACCGGATCGGGTTTATAGCCGCGGATGCTGCGGCGACCGAGTACGACGTCATCAAACTGCATCTGTCCGGGCTTTCCAAGATTGTTCATGATCTTACGGGGACTTTCGCGGGTTGACGGCCATCGCACAAGATAAACGTGCGCCCCGCCAGCGACTGACATTCGCGGTCAGCCAGAGCGGTGTTCGCATTCCGACGCGTCAGCACCTGCCGTAACGTCTGAGACAGCAACACAGTCAGCAGACTCATTCCAGAAACCGCACCAGCACATTGCCGAGCAGCGTGGAGATGGCGTTGTCGAAGTTGTTGTGCGGGAGCGAGCCGCAGAAGGTGATCGAGCCGGTCGAAAACACCGCGCCGTTGTTGGGTGTTGTCAAATAGGTCATGTCGGCGCGGATGAGTTGCTTGTGGCTCTCGCCGGGGATCGTGGTGATGTGGGTGAGTTGCTCCTCGGGCACCAATACCCACGGCGCTTCGGGCGGGTGGTCTTCCGATTGCGCGACGACGATGGCATTGTCCGGCGTGCCCAGCCGCTTATCGGCGCGATCCAATTCAAAGCCCGCAGCACCATGACCGGAAAAACCAAAGCCGCCGATGGTTTCGTCGGTGATGCCGGCAAACATCCACGCCGTCTGCGGATCTGATTTCGCCTCCGGCTTGATGCGATAGTGCGAGACGACGAAATTGCCTTGCGCGGTAAAACCGACGCCGACAAGTTTTTGCGGCGGGCGGCCATTGCGTCGCCAGAGGCCACCGTATTCGCCGTCGAACTGATTGTAGTATTCGCCGGGCTCGGCGGCCCAGGCGCGGATACCGCCTTCGGCGCGTCTGATTTCGATGACGCCGGGCTTTTCAGGCGACAGCGCGATCTTCCAATAAAAGCCGTTGCCGCCGAGGTACATGAAGCGACCGCCGCCGTCGCGATAAGCTTCGAGCGCGTCGAGCATCTGCTCGGTGTGATACTCGGGGTGCGAGCCGGTCATGACGCAGGTGTAGCGCTTGAGCAATTCCGCGCCTTCGTGGTGCAATTCCCAATCGGTGACGAGATCGTAGTCGTGACCCTTGGCTTCGAGCCACGCCAGCAGGTGCGTGTCAGCCGGATAGTGCCGCAAGCCGGAGGCGCGAATATCGGGATAGGGATAGGTGATGTAGCCGATGCGCAGGTTGAGCATGGGACGATGCCAGGAGGCGAGCGCGATGCCAGAACCGTCGGTGTGGTAATTGTAGGTGGATAGTCCGTACTCGGGGTGTGCGCCGGGGTTGTGCGGATAGGCCTGCCATTGTTGGGTTTGTGCGATCCAGGCATCACGCCATTTCGGATCGGCTGACCATTCGGGGCGGGCGTGGTTGCCGTACACAGTGTAGGTGAACGTCGAGACGAGGATGGCGAGTTTCGACGCTTGCGTGCCCTTGGGCGGGACCACGAAGAAGGGAATGTTTTCCTCGGCATCGCCGGCCTTGAGGAGCAGCGCGTAGGCGCCGGATTTGAGATCGGCTGGAACGGTGTAGGCGTGCGTTGCGGGCCAGCGGCAATCGTCGATGTCGTCGTCGTGGAAGTGGATGGCTGCGTACTGATCGGGGGCATGGCGATAGCATTGCTCGCGGCCGGTCCAGGTGGAACCACGGACAGCGCGGGTGGGAGCATTGACGAGGGTGCCGTGCAGTCCGTGCGGGCCGATATCGACGATGCGCTGCGTGTGCATGTCCAGCGAAAAATCCCAGGCGGCGACGAGGCCAGGAAGTGCTTCGCCGTGGGCGGCGCGGGCGATTTCGTCGGGCGAAAGCGCGCGGTCGAACAGCATGGGCCGTTCGATGCGGCCGTTGAAACCAAGCCCATCTTCGCTGCTGGTGCCTGACAAAAACAGCGTCGTCCCGCCAATGGCACCGATGGCAAAATGTTCTTCGACGCCTGTTCCCGGCGCGCTGGTGCCGTCACGACAAACGATCGCAAGCCGTCGCCGAGCTAAATCGTAGGTGCACGCAATCAGTGTCCAGGTGTTCTGGCGGAGCCGAAAGTGGGTTCGCCCGCGCGTAGCGTTAGTCGCCTCATCGCCTGCGATAAATTCAATTGCGCCGTCCGAGCACACCGACAAACGCAAAACATCTGTGCCTTGATGGTCGCTCCATTCCAGTATGGTTTGCGGGCGTTCAGAGCGACGTGATGACCACAGCTTCATGACAATGGAGAAATTGTCCGGCGGTGATATTTTCTCCGCAACCCAAATGCAGGCGTAAGATCCCGCACGCACTGTGCGTTCGGCTGGCTCGACGAGTTGTTCAAGCCCCTCGCGTGCCACCGCAACCGTCTTGATGCCCATACCCGTTGGATTGGCGTCGGCGGAAATGACGCGCACGAGGCTGGCATCGACTTTCGCTCCCGTCGCATTGGCGACGTGGAAGTTAATCGTTTCGCCGGGGCGCACGGAGAGGCGATCGGCATAGCCGGCAAGCGGGATCATGCGTGGGCTCCGGCAATGAAAGATGGCCGTGAAAGTTAGTCATACCGAAAAGAGAAAACCATTGACCTGTGGCGAAGGCCCTCTCATCTGTCCTTCGGACATCCTCTCCCCAAGGGGCGAGGATGTCCGAAGGGCGGATGAGGGAGTGTTCATTCCACGGGTTATTCTTTTCGCGGGTTGGTATCACTCGTTGCAAGGGTCGGAACGCACCGCTTAAACGACGCCAGCTACTCCGCCGCCTGTTTCGGCTCGTACCCCAGCGACGCATTGAGCTTGCCGATCAGGTCGGCGG
>JANXYD010000020.1 GCA_025350265.1 Hyphomicrobiaceae bacterium
CCACGGCGCTGATGTCGGTCACACTCGACTCCAATGCCGAAATCCGTGGCGAGCGCCGCGAGCACGCGGCTCAGCCCGGTGGCACGCCGAACACCCTGCTCAAGCGCGGCATCGCCGTTGCGGCGCTGGTCGCGTTTGCAGGTGTCGCTCTCTGGGCGACGATGAAGCCGCCCAGGACGAAAGCCGTGGCGCCCGAGAAAGTCGTCATCCGCCAGACGGCTGCATTCGAGGCGGCCCTGTTGCCGGTGCCGGCTCCATTACCGGTGGCGCAGCTGATACCAGCCGCCGCGCTGCCGACACCTCCGCTGATGCCGCCGCCAGAGAAGAACGATTTGATGGATTCGGCACGCCGGGCGCCCGTCATGGCCTTCAATCGGCAGAACCGGGCGCAGGGTACTGCAACCGCTGGTTCAGCGTCGATAGCCGCCTACGGAGCGCCGGCCAACGGCGCCGACGACGGCGGAGCCTTCGAAAAGCTGCTCAAGCCGACCGTGCTTGAAGGATCGCGCGCCGGCCACATCGGCAATCGCGACACCATCATCGCCATGGGCACCTCGATACCCTGCGTGCTGGAGACCGCGCTGCAATCCGATCAGCCGGGCTTTGCCACCTGCGTCATCAATCGCGATGTGCTCTCGGACAATGGCCGCGTCGTGCTGCTCGAAAAGGGCACGCAGGTCATCGGCGAATATCGTGGCGGCTTGAAGCGCGGCCAGTCCCGCCTGTTCGTCTTGTGGAACCGGGCCAAGACGCCGACGGGCGTGATCATCACCATCGCCTCGCCCGCAACCGATGCCATCGGCCGCGCCGGTTTCGATGGCTACGTCGACGATCATTGGCTCGAACGCTTCGGTTCAGCGCTGCTGCTGTCGATCGTCAGCGATGCCTCCCAGTTTGCGGGCCAGCGCTTGCAGCAGAGCAGTAATATCCAGGCGAATGGCAGCACCCAGGCCGGCAAGCAAGGCGCGGCCATCGCCGTCGAGCAGTCGATCAACATTCCACCGACGCTGATCAAGCACCAGGGCGAGCTGGTCAACATCATGGTCGGGCGCGATCTCGACTTCTCCCAGATCTACAAGCTGCGGGTGAAGTCGCAGGCCGAGCTGCAGCGCGAGTTTGGCGCGCCTGTTGGCGGCACGGCAAATGTGGTCCATTCCGCTGGCCGCGGCCTCAAGGACTGAGGCCGGTGTCCGCGCGCAATCAAGACCAGGCCGTGGTGGTCACTTTGCTTGAGCCGTTTGCGCGGCTCCTGGCACGGTCCGATCTCTATGAGGTGGTCGTCAACCAGCCCGGTGAAATCCTCACCGAAGGGCGCGACGGCTGGACCCGACATGCCGCGCCCGAGTTGACGTTTGATCGCCTGATGCGGCTGGCGCGCGCCGTCGCCAGCACTTCGGCGCAGGTCATCGACGACACCCGCCCGGTTCTGTCGGCGACGCTGCCGGGCGACGAGCGCATCCAGATCGTGATTCCGCCGGCGGTCACGCGCGGCACCGTCAGCGTGACCATCCGCAAGCCGTCGAGTGTGACGCTGTCGCTGCCCGAACTCGAGCATGGCGGCCTGTTTGCCGATGTACGGCCGTCCGCGCTCGCCTCTGACGCCGACGCAGAGTTGGTGGACCTTTATGACCGCGGTGCCTATGCCGAGTTCCTCGGGAAGGCCGTGGTCGCGCGCAAGAACATCCTGATCTCCGGAGCCACCGGCTCCGGCAAGACGACATTGTCGAAGGCGCTGATCGCCAAGATCCCTGCGCACGAGCGTGTGATCACTATCGAGGACACACCCGAGCTGGTCATCCCGCAACCGAATCATGTGCGGCTGTTCTATTCCAAGGGTGCGCAGGGACTTGCGAAGGTCGGCCCGAAAGAGCTGCTCGAATCCTGTCTGCGCATGCGACCCGATCGCATCCTGCTACAGGAGCTGCGCGACGGCACCGCGTTCTATTACATCCGCAACGTCAACTCCGGTCATCCCGGCTCGATCACCACCGTCCACGCCGATAGCGCCCGCCTCGCCTTCGAGCAGCTGACGCTCCTCGTCAAGGAGAGCGAGGGCGGACAGGACCTCGCGCGTGACGACATCCGCGGGCTGCTGACCATGCTGGTCGACATCGTCGTCCAGTGCAAACGCGTCGATGGGAAATTCCGGGTGACCGAGGTGTACTATGAGCCAAGGCGGGGCGGGGGCAGTAGGCGAACGGGTTGACATTCACGGGCGAGGTCGATGACGGGCATGGTCTGCTTGGTGGGAGCGCTGCGGACGCCAACGGCAGCGGAGAACGGAAACGGACTGGGCCAGCTGCAGACTCATGCGGCGCACCAAGCGGTGCAATGCACAAAGTGGCGAGCCCCCAAAATCCACCTCGCCGCGGCTCCGGTCGGTTGCGGCGAAATCTCCATCGACCATGTCCGGAATCGGAGGGACCGTGTTCGTGGGAATTGGGACGCTAACTGATTGGCACCGCTCGTGCGTGGCAGATCGCTCTGGTCTGCAACCCCCTACGCAATTGCTCAATCGACCAGCCCTGGACGAGACGGCCACACACTCCGACGATGTCCGCAGCTGAGGGTG
>JANXYD010000028.1 GCA_025350265.1 Hyphomicrobiaceae bacterium
TCACGGCGCGCTTGGCGGCCGCGTGTAACGCATCGAAATCGGCGATGCGGTCGAACAGATGATCGTGACGCTTGGCCATTACTCGTCCGCAACCTTACCAGGCCTAGAACCAACATTCGTGTCACCAGCCGCCATTTGGGATCATGGGGACAAAGATATCCGACATCTGGGACGTATCAAGAACACTGCCTATTCGGCATGTCCGCAGTACGCTCGACGGCTGACGCGCCGGGCAGTACATTCGACACCGGCAGCAACGGGCCATGTTCTGCCGCGAGCGGAAGTGCTGGTGACCATTTCAGCAATTTTCAGGAGCGGACCTTCGGGAGAACAGCTCGGCTATGGGCCTTGCCGGCACACCTGCTCGACCCGAATTAAGACGCAGGTGTTGGATCGCCCGACCGAGCGTGGTAGGGGTATCCACAAGTGGACATCGTTCATAGTCGTCTCCCTTCACCCCGCTGTGGAGAGGGCCTTGGACGATCGCGCAGCGAGGGGCAACTCTCGCTGCGCTTCAACTCATTCGGAGGAATGATGTTTGAAGTATTGTCCTTCGCCGTCCTGGCTCTGGCACTCGTGGGGCTGCTCTACGCGCTGAAGCTGGCATTCGATTGACGCATCCTCCGCGTTGAGGATGACGTGGTCAGCGTGTCCAGTTCCGCGCTTCGGCCATCTTCATCGTGGCTGCCAGCGCCGCGTTGGCGTCGACAGCGATGATGCGAGGTTCCCAACTCGCCAACGTGCGAAACCTCAAAGCACCGTCGATCCAGCCCCAGATCCCAACCTGCGCGCCTTCCCAGGCAATGACGATGCCGAACTTGTCGCCGAGAGTGGCGCGGACTTGTCGTTCATTGCACGCCGGGCAACTGTCGATCAGATCGAGTAGCTCAATTTCTGCTGCGTGCCTCATGCCCCTCCACCATCTTACAAAGGAGGTCCACCAGGGCGGAACGATCCTTAGCAGGCAGCGCGGCCAACAGGTTCTTCTCGACGCCGGCGAGCGCCGGCTTGCCGCTGTCAAGGGCTAGCCTGCCGGCTTCCGAGAGCTTCAAGACGTAGGCTCGCGCGTCTTCCTTGGACCGACGACGCTCGATGAGCCTATTCTTCAGCAACCGACGCACGATGTCCGCGAGGGTTGACCGATCCACGCCAGTGATCTCTACGATTTTCGTCTGAGACGAACCTTCGTTGGCCTCGATGGCGGCAAGCACTTGGACCTGCCGAGCTGTAATATCCGAATCCGCTTGGGCGGAAGCGAAGCTCTCCGTGGCGATTTGGTTCGCGCGATGGAGTATGGCAAGCAAGCTTTGTGACATCGGTCCTCCGTGGTGAATACCGGCAGTTAGAGGACAGTCAATCACAAGAGCGATACGGCATTCTTAACGCCATCATGTATGCCGGAATCGGAACATGACGCGGTCGCGCTCTGCCCACACGCGCTCTGCTCGCCGCCGACGCGCCCGACGCAGAGCACCGAACACAGCCGTGCTGAGAAGCATGATCGTAACGAACATGAGCAACAACACGATGTCGCCACGGCTGGTGGTCGCGTCCAGGTTCTCACTGACGATCCAAGATAGGGTATCAACCATGGCAAGGATTACTCGCGGATCGGCCCGCAATCATTGCGAATGGCGAACCATGCGAATGAGTTGCAGGAGGTGAATATCATCGCTGCAGTGAAGCAACTGAACGACGTTCTATCCCCTGAGTGCTGGCCTGTCATGGTGAACTCTCAATTTACGATTTTGAATTGATAAGCGTCCAACCGAAATTATCTGCGATAAGTGCTCTTATTTCCAAGGCGTTTGAGGTAATTTTGACTTTCGCTATTCCCACGGGAAGCCGACGAACTCTGGTCCAGTTTGGTATTTCCGCAGAGGGCCGGTTCGGGTCACTTTGAGACCAAGTTTGACCTTGGATCAAGCCTCAAATCTTGGTCTCTTGCTCCTTCATGAGCTGACGGTCTGGCCCTTGCGCTTGAGCAGCTTCGTGCCGTCGGCGCGCAACTCGCCCGTGGGATCGACGAAGCGGTAGAGCGTCTGGCGTGTGACTCCCAACTCCTTGCACAGCTCGCCGACCTTGGTGTCTCGCTTCGCCATCGCGGCTTGAGCGAGCCGCAGCTTGGCGGGCGTCATCGTGTAGGGCCGGCCACCGTTGCGACCACGAGCGCGTGCCGAAGACAGACCGGCGATCGTTCTTTCGCGTATCAGTTCGCGCTCGAACTCGGCGAGTGCTGCGAAGATACCGAACACCAGCCGCCCGCCGGCAGTCGTGGTGTCGATGTTGGCGCCTTGCCCCGACAGCACGCGGAACCCGACCTTGCGCTCCATAAGGTCGTGGATGGTGTTGACGAGATGGCGAAGGTTGCGACCGAGGCGGTCGAGCTTCCAGACAATCAGTGTATCGCCCTCGCGCAGCGACTTGAGGCACGCTTCGAGACCCGGGCGGTCGTCCTTCTTGCCCGAAGCCTGATCCTGGTAGAGCCGGGACGATTTCACGCCAGCTGCGATCAGCGCGTCGCGCTGTAGGTCGAGCACCTGCGATCCGTCTGCCTTCGACACCCGCATGTAGCCAATCAGCACGTCTTCCTCGTGTCATTTATACGGTCGATTGTGTGACAACGGCGTTTGCCGCGTTACGGCCATGCAAACAAATCATACAACCCGTAACTTATTCTATGAGTGACAAACATGACTGTCAAAGATTAAGTTACAGACTCGCGGATGATGCCTGCGATCCGCTACGCAAAGAGCATCATCTCTCTTGCCCAACTGAAGGCGACTTCTGAAAACGACACCTGGCTCGGAGGTCCCGATGGATCAGTTGGTTCTTCATCATGTTGAAGCACCGGACGGATGGACGCTGGCCGCAGCGGATAAGCCGCTCATCGCGGCCAAGAGCCGGGCGAACCGATTACCGTTCGCGGTGCTTTTGCTGTTCTTCCGCGCGCATGGTCGATTTCCCCGTGTTCCGGAAGAGATCGACCCCGACACCATTGCCATCGTGTCGCGCCAAGTCGGCGCCGGGACGGCATCAGCCAGCACCGCTGGCGTCTCTGGCCGCACCGGCGAGCGCCATCGTGCCGAAATCCGCGCCCTGCTCGGCTTCCGGGAGGCGACTGTTGCCGATGGCGAAACACTGACCGAATGGCTCCGCGATCACGCCGTTGCAGACAGCCGCGATATCGCCGAGCTGACCAGTGCGCTCGAACACCGCTGTCGTGTTATCAAGATCGAGCCTCCCGGAGCGGATCGGATCGAGCGCATCGTTCGCGCCGCCCTCCACGCGCATGATGAGCGCTTCTGCAGCGAAATCCATGGCCGGTTGCCGGCCGGAACGAGCACCCGGCTCGACGCCTTGCTCAGTCCTGCCACAACTGACCCGAACGCGGCTGCCAACGAAGAGCCTGACAGCCACATTCCTGCGGTGTTGATGTCCGTGCGTTCCGATCCCGGCGGGCCGACCGTCAACAGCTTGCAGACCGAATTGGCCAAGCTCGATTTGGTCCGCAAGCTCGGGCTCCCCGCCGATCTTTTTGCCCAGGCACGACCGCACGAGGTCGAGCGCTACCGGCAACGCGTGGAGGTCGAAGCCCCATACGAACTGCGCCGGCATCCGGACCCATTGCGGATGACGGCCTTGGCGGCATTCGCGTATCTGCGGGGCCGATCGCTCACCGACAGCCTGGTCGACCTGTTGATCGAGACCATCCATCACATCGGCGCGCGCGCCGAGCGCAAGGTCGAGCGCGAGCTGCTTGACGATCTTAAGCGTGTCACCGGCAAGCAGAACATTTTGTTCGAGCTGGCCGATGCCTCGTTGTCGAAGCCGGACGGCGTCGTGCGCGAGGTCGTGTTCCCGGTCGCCAGCGAGCAAACCTTGCGCGACCTGGTCAAGGAGTGGAAAGCGACGGGGCCGACCTACCGGACGACGCTGCGCACCGTCATCCGCAACTCGTACAGCGGCCACTATCGCCGCATGGTGCCAAAGGTGCTGCAGGCCTTGGAGTTCCGTTCGAACAACGCCGCACACAAACCGGCGATCCAAGCCCTTGATCTGGTCAAACGCTTCGCCGACAGCAAGTTGCAGTTCCTGCCGACCGACGAGGACGCGCCGCTCGACGGCGTCGTTAGCGGCCTGTGGCGCGACGCCGTGATTGAGACCGACGCCCAGGGCCGCGAGCGCATCAACCGCATCACCTACGAGATTTGCGTACTGCAAGCGTTGCGCGTGCAATTGCGCTGCAAGGAAATCTGGGTCGTTGGTGCCAACCGCTATCGTAATCCTGACGAGGACCTGCCCGCCGACTTCGAGGCCGAGCGCGCGCCCTATTACGCCGCCCTGAAACTGCCGGTCGAAGCCGATCGCTTCATCGAGGCCATCAAAGCCGAGATGCGCACGGAACTGGCAGCCCTCGATGCCGGCATGCCCAAAAATGCCGACGTGCGGCTTGGCGAACGGCGAGGCAAGAGCTGGATCACGTTGACGCCGCTCGATGCCCAGCCGGACCCCGACAACATCATCAGGATCAAGGCCGAGCTGCAAACGAAATGGTCGATGACCGGCCTGCTCGACATGGTCAAGGAAGGCGATCTGCGGCTCGGCATCACCGACGCGTTCAAGAGCCCGACCTCGCACGAGAACCTCGATCGAGCCGTGCTGCGACCACGGCTGCTGCTCTGTCTGCATGGCATCGGCACGAACGCTGGCCTGCAACGGATGGCGAGCCTCGGATCTGGCGTAACCGTCAGAGACCTGGCCTATGTCCGCCATCGTTATATCAGCGTGCCGGCGCTGCGCCAGGCGATCGCCATCGTGGCCAACGGCACGTTGGCCGTTCGCAATCCTGCCATCTGGGGTGACGGCACGAATGCGTGCGCCTCGGACTCCAAACACTTCGGCGCCTGGGACCAGAACCTGACGACGCAATGGCACGTCCGCTACGGCGGTCGCGGCGTCATGATCTACTGGCACGTCGTGAAGAAATCGTTGTGCATCCACTCGCAGCTTAAATCCCCGTCGTCGTCCGAGGTCGCCTCGATGATCGAGGGCGTGCTGCGCCACTGCACCGAGATGGAGGTCGATCGCCAATACGTGGACAGCCACGGCCAGAGCACCGTCGGCTTCGCCTTCTGCCGGCTGCTAGGCTTCCAGCTGATGCCGCGCCTCAAGGCGATCGGCAGTCAGCGGCTGTCGCGGCCGGACACCGGCAACCCAGACGCCTATCCGAACCTGCAGCCGGTGCTCACGAAGCCGATCGACTGGGAGTTTATCCACCAGCAGTACGACCAGATGGTGAAATACGCGACGGCCCTGCGCCTCGGCACAGCCGAGACCGAGGCCATTCTACGCCGCTTCACCCGCAACAACGTGCAGCACCCGACATACAAGGCGTTGTCAGAACTGGGCCGCGCCATAAAGACGATCTTCCTCGCCCGCTATTTGCACAGCAAGGTGCTGCGTCAAGAGATCCACGAGGGCCTCAACACCATCGAGCGATGGAACGGCGCCAACGACTTCGTGTTCTTCGCCCGCCATGGCGAGATGACGAGCAACCGACGTGAGGATCACGAGATCAGCATGCTGTCGCTGCACTTGCTGCAGAACTGCATGGTCTACGTGAACACGCTGATGTTGCAGCAGGTGTTGGCCCAGCCCCACTGGCAGGGCCGATTGACCGCGACCGATCTGCGGGCGTTGACGCCGCTAGTCTGGGAGCACGTCAATCCGTATGGCCGTTTCGAGTTGGATATGACGACCCGGGTGCCGCTCAACTGATCCAAATGGCGGCTGGTGACACGAATGTTGGTTCTAGGCCTCTTTGGCGGCGTGCCTCAGTCCATTCTGTACGACAACACCAAGATCGCGGTGGCCAAGATCCTCGGCGACGGTCGCCGCAAGCGCACCCGCGTGTTCA
>JANXYD010000043.1 GCA_025350265.1 Hyphomicrobiaceae bacterium
CCTTCCAGGCTTGCATTCTGCGCGGCCGTATCCATCCGCTCCGCCAGCGCTGAGGTATTGACGTTCTTGGCGATCACGTCTTGCACCTCCTTGGGCAAGCCGGCCCACATCTTGGCGTTGCCCAGGAACCAGAAGCCGTCCCACATGTGGTTGGTCTTGGCTAAGTACTTCTGCACTTCGTAGAGCTTGGCGGTGTTGATGAGGCTGAGCGGATTTTCCTGACCCTCGAACACTTTGGTCTGCAACGCCGAGTAGACCTCGGAAAAATTCAACGGCGCGGGCGCGGCCCCGAAGGCCTTGAACATCGACGTCCACAGCGGGCTCGGTGGGACACGGATCTTGAAGCCATCCATGTCGGCTGGCGTCACGATCGGCTTGGTCGACGAGGTGATCTGGCGGAAGCCGTTGTCGTACATTTTCTCAAAGGCGATCAGCCCGCTCTTGGCGATTTCAGCGCGCACGAAAGCACCGAGCTCGCCGTCCATGCCCGGCCACACCTTGTCGTAGCCCGACCACGCAAAGCCGATGCCACTGATCGCGGCCTTCGGTACCAAGGTCTGCAAAATCAACGGCGACAGCGTGAAGAACTCAATCGCGCCCGAGCGCAATTGGCTGAGCATGTCGGTGTCGGAGCCGAGCTGGTTGTTCGGGAAAACCTGGATGTCGACCTTGCCGCCGGTTTCCTTGGCGATGGCTTCCATGGCCGCCTTGGTCTGGATCGTCAGCGGGTGAACGACGGGCGCGTTGTTGGCGTATTTGAGGGTAAACTCTGCGCCATGAACCTTGGTGATGCGGAGTACAGCGGGCGCAAGCACGGCCCCCGCCAGCGTCGTCGTCAGCATGTTGCGTCGGTTGATTTTCATTTTCTTTTCCTCTCGAATAAGACACCGCACTATGACATCGCTGGGCCTCACGCGCTAGTCGCGCGCCGGCCGGGGCGGCCTTTCCGGCCGACGCCGCGAAGTGCGGCTACGCCGCAATTTCGCTGCGCGTGGGGATAGCTCGGCCTCACGCGCTAGTCGCGCTCGCTGCGCGCTGCCACGCCCCCTTGCGGGCCACGCGCACTTGCTGTTCAACACGCGTAGCGAAATTGCGCCAAAGGCGCACGTAGCCGCATCTCGCGGCGTCGGCCGGAAAGGCCGCCCCGGCCGGAGCGCCCTTTCGCGCGTGAGGCCAAAAACGAGTAAGGTTCCCGATGCCCCAGACGATTACCAAGAGCGTAAAGTCCATGGTCGACGGCGCACGTGCCGCCATAACCGAACACTCCGCCGCCGACATGATCGCCAAGGCGAAAGATCCGAACGTCGTGATGGTCGACATCCGCGACCCCCGCGAACTCGAACGCGACGGCCGCATTCCCGGTGCCTTCCACGCCACGCGCGGCATGCTCGAATTCTGGATCGATCCCGCCAGCCCCTATTTCAAGCCGGTGTTCGGCGAGGACAAGGAATTCGTATTCTTTTGCGCGGGCGGATTGCGCTCCGTGCTGGCGGCAAAAACCGCCCAGGACATGGGCTTAAAACCGGTGTCACACATGATCGGCGGGTTCGGTGCCTGGAAAGCCGCCGGCGGGGAGGTCGAAACCGGCCCCAAGCCGAAGGCTTAAAAGCGGCCCCAAGCCGAAGGCTTAAAGGCGGCCCGAAGCCGAAGGCCTGAAAGCTATAGGCCTCAGCCCTCGGCGAATTCGAGCAGCACGCCGTTGGCGAGGGCCGGGCGCACCTTGACGACGCCGGGCGCTGTGGCGATGTGTTTGTCGCCGAGCGCGGCGGCGGTACGTTCGGCATCCTCCACCCGTAGCGACAAAACGACCGGTCCTTCGGCGGGCATCGCATCCAACGCGACGCCGGGATGGCGCGCGATCAGAAGCACCCGATCGACGAACACAAAGGCCGCCCGCCCCCCTCCGCTTTCGACGCGCGGCGCGCCGTCGGCATCGACACCGACGGGCCTATCGATGAGGCGAGCCATGTGGGCCGCCGCGGCAGCCGGATTGGCGCTCAGCAGCTCCAGATGATCGATGCGGTGTGCGCCGTTGGCATGTTGCATCAGCTCCGGCAGCCAGACAGCGTCGCGCGTGAAGTGCTGACAGGCGAAAATGCGCAGACCTGCCGGCCGTTCGTCCAGCGGCCATTGGAAGGTGCTGAACTTCGCCTCGGTCACGCGACCATCGGCCAGATCGACGGGCCGGCTGAAATCGGTCGGCCCGATCGCGTTGACATATCCCCGCGCCCGCAGCGCCGCCACCCCTGCCGCCGCATCCAGCGTTGTAAACGCCGCGCGCTCGATGCCCTCACGCTTTGCCAACAGCGCCCGCGTCGGCGCATTGCGATCGGTTGCGGCCACTACTCCCAGCAATTCCAGATAATCCTCGCCGAGCATCATCGTGTGGTTGGCGGTTCCCATGGCGGCGCTGTGCAGACCGCGCGGCGACAGCGTGAACCCGAGCCCGCGCCAGGTTTCGGCAGCCGTATCGAGATCGCGCACGACGACCACAACGTGATCCAATCCGACGACACTTTCGATAGCCATGAGATGATCCTGTTCTGGCCGGAGCGCGAGCGGATGCCCTGTCGCATCCGCGACGAGCGCGTGAGGCCCAAATATGTGCCAAAATCACGCCGCCGGTTAGAGGTTCTTTAAAACTGAGCCAGGCATAGTCAGGTTGCGCAGCGGTGTGCAGCGCGCGGAGCTGTCAATGCGGAACACCGTTCCGCCCACCCGAGGACATGCAATGCCTTCGCCTGATGTGAGCACCGCCACAAAGCCGGTCGAGCCGGCCTCGCGCGCGGTCACGGACCGCCGCCGCCACAACCGCGTTCCGGTCGTTCTGCTTGGCCGTTTCATGCGCGCGACCAAGCATGAATATCCCTGCAAGATGATCGACATTTCTGTCGGCGGTGCCGCGCTGATGGCACCGGCTGAACCCGAGATGGGCGAGAAAATCATCGCCTATTTCGATCAGCTCGGCGGCCTCGAAGGCAACGTAGTGCGCAATTTTGCCGGCGGCTTCGCCATGCAGTTCACAGCGACCGCCCACAAACGCGAGAAACTCGCGGCCGCCCTGATGTTCATGCTCAATAAGCACGAGCAACCCGGCATCGAGGCGCGCCGGCACGAACGCATCGTTCCGAAATCCAATAGTCAGTCGCTGACCCTCACAGAGGGGCTGACGATCGCCTGCGAAGTCGTCGACATGTCAATTTCCGGCGCTTCCATCGTCACGCCGGCGCGGCCCGAACCGGGCACCATCGTCAAACTGGGCAATCTCAATGCCCGCGTGATCAGACACCACGAGCGCGGCATCGCGCTTGAATTCGTCGACGTCCAAAATCCAAACGCAATGCGCCGCTATTTCGGCTGAGTTTGCAGCCGGGTGTGCTGCCGCGTCGCCCTGCATTTCCAGCGCCTTGTTCAGACCTCGTTAGGTTTCAGTTGTTCGCCTCTGCCGTTCGTATTCGTTTTGTCGCGCTTAAAGTTGAGTGGAGTTTTCAATGCGTTTCTTCGCGTGCGTTGTGCTGGCGGTGCTGGCGGTTGCGTCGTCGACGCCTGCCGCCGCCATCGACCAGCCGGGCCATCCCAATGGCGCCCCTCTGAACCAGTCGCAGGACGCCACGTCGCCCTATCTGCGGGTATTCGGCGTGACGCCGCCGCCATATGGCCATGTCGATTTCTGCAATCGCGACCCGCAGGAGTGCCGCGACGGCACGCCCGAGGAAACGCGCCGCTCGGGCAAGGCTGCAGCACTCGCCGAACTCGACCGCGTCAACCGGCAGGTGAACCACGAAATCATTCCGGAAACCGACATGCAGCAATACGGCGTGGAAGATTACTGGACGATCCCGGTGAGCGGGCGCGGCGACTGCGAGGATTATGCGCTGCTGAAACGCCAGCGGCTGATGCGGGCGGGCTGGCCGGCGAGCGCACTGTTGATGACCGTCGTATTCGACGAACGCAACGAAGGC
>JANXYD010000093.1 GCA_025350265.1 Hyphomicrobiaceae bacterium
GTCTCAGTGACCGAAAACCGCACGTTGGCACCGATATTGAACACCGCGACTTCGATCGGACCAACATCGCGTTCGATGCGTTCCACCAGATCGATCATCTGCGCCTCGTCGCGCGCGTCGCAGGTGTAGCCGATCGCGCGCCCGCCCTGCGCTTCGATTTCGGCCACCAGCGGCGCCAATTTGTCGCCGTTGCGCCGCGCCACGCACGCGATCATGCCGCCGCCGGCGAACCGTTTGGCGATCGCCGACCCCGTGGCATCTCCGGCCCCGATCACCAGACACACCGGCACTGCCGCTCCGCCCTGGTTTTCGTGCGCCTCTTTCAGCACCGCGCCTGCGTCAACAGCCAATTTGTCGACCGTTTCATTGATTTTATCGGCCCCCGTATCGTCGGTCTTCGCTATGCTTGCCTCGATCGTTGCGTCGCCAGCCGCTTTGGGATGATCAGCCATTCTCGTCTCCACTGGATCCAGACCGGAACTTGCGGCGCGCTTGCCGTCATCCGACTTAACTCGCAAATTAAGCGCCTGCCCTCGCATATTACAAGCCGCGTGCTGGACACATACCCGCCGCCGATGGCATAAGCGCCGCACGTCTGGCCACCCTCGATAGGCCCTGGAAACCGCGCATGAGCATCATTTCCGAACTCTTCAGCTGGTGGGGTGGCAACACCTGGTCAAACCGCATTTACACCCGTCTGCGCGGCCACCACGTCGGTAACGACGAATTGGGCAACCAGTATTTCCGGCAGTCCAAGGGCATTGGCCCGCTTGGCGTCCCCCGCCGCTGGGTGATCTACAAGAACAGTGCCGAAGCCTCGCAGATTTCGCCCGACTGGCATGGCTGGATGCACTACACGGTGGACACGCCACCCACCGAAGAACCAGCCTACCAACCGCGTCCCTGGCAAAAACCGCATCAGCCCAATCGGACAGGCACACCAGCCGCCTATCGGCCGCAAGGCTCCATCCTGCATGCCGACAGCCGTCGCCGCCCCGCCACCGGTGACTACAAGCCCTGGAAGCCTGAATAGGTACCCGACCGCCGATCGCGATTAGGCGGTGGTGTGACAGCATAGCAGTTGCGATCGACGCATTTTCGGCCACGTGCCCGCCGCTTTTGTTGCGCACCTACTGGAGCAGGTGCAATCAATCGCACCGCATGACATTCGGACGGCTACGGCGTATGTCATGCTCGTACGAATCGTACCGTCTCGCGGTCGGCACCAGCCGTCATCAGGACCCGTATTTGCCCATGCCGCGCCAACTCTCCAGTCAATTTGCAGTCTTGCTCGGAGCGACTACGGCTGTGTGTTCGACTGTCGTGGTGCCCAATGCAGCGCTTGCGCAACGCATCGAGAACCAGGTGGCTGTGTTTGCGGCCCTCGACAAGGTCACGGCGCGCATTTCGCGGCTTGAAATCAAACTCGGTGAAACCGTCAAGTTCGGCGCGCTCAAGGTCACACCTCGCACCTGTTATTCGCGCCCGCCGGACCAGCCGCCCAAAACGACTACCTTTGTCGAAGTGCAGGAATTGCAGCTCGACGGCAGCGAAAAGAAGCTGTTTGCCGGCTGGATGTTTGCCGAAAGCCCTGGCCTCGATGCCGTCGAGCATCCCGTCTATGACGTGTGGCTGACAGAGTGCAGCTCACCCAAAGTCATTGCCGGCCGCACACCGCCAGCATCCACTGCCGGCGGACAGGTCGCCTCCAAGCAGGCAACAACGCCTGCGCCCGGACAAGCAACCGCAATCCAGCCACCACCCGGCCCCGCCGACGACGACTTCCGCCGCCGCCGTCCGCCGCGTTGACGAGGCCATTGCCCCGCCAGTCATTGTGACTGCTGTTCGTCAGTGTCGGTTGCATTCGTCACGTTCGAGCCATAAAAAACGCAGCCAAACTTATGAGGGCGGGCAGGCTTGGTCGTCGGCTGCCGTACGGGGGATCATGTCATGTCCAAGGATCAGATCGAATTTTCGTCGGAAAGGGCCGAGCTATCTGTGAGCCGGATGCTGTTGCTCATCGTGCCGTTGCTTGTACTGGCTACGGGCGGTCTGTGGATGGCCTCGTCCTATATCCAGCCGCCGCCCCAGCGCGTCGTGGTGTTCTCGACGGGCGGCGAGGCCGGTGCCTACCACGCCTTCGGCAAACTCTATCAGCGGCAGCTCAAGAATGCCGGCATCCGCCTTGAATTGCAGACCTCCGCCGGCGCACTGGAAAACCTCGCGCGCCTGCACGATGCAAAGTCGACCGTCAGCGTGGCTTTGCTGCAAGGCGGCGTCGCCGACAAGGCCGGCACCACCGGTCTCGTCTCCATCGGCCGCATGTTCTATGAACCGCTGTGGATCTTTTACAAAAGCGCCGACACATACGACCGCATCGCGCAATTGAAGGGCCTGAAGATCGCCGTCGGTAGCGAGGGCAGCGGCACGCGCAAGCTGGCCACCACTTTGCTCTCCGCAGCCAACATCTCCGAACAGAATTCAACTTTGCTGCCGATCACCGGGCCACCCGCAGTCGAAGCTTTGAAATCGGGTGCCGCCGATGCTGTGCTGCTGACGATCGCGCCGGAAGCACCCTTGATCCAATCGCTCCTGCGTGACCAGTCGATCAAGCTGATGAGCTTGTCGCAGGCCAATGCGCTGTCGCGCATCTATCCGTTTCTCTCCCGCGTGACGCTGCCGCAGGGCGTCATCGATCTCGAAAACAATATCCCGCCCCACGATGTCGAACTGATTGCCCCGGTCGCGGCTCTGGTCGCCACCGAGGATCTGCACCCGGCGCTGATCGCGCAGTTGGCCGAGGCTGCGTCCTACATCCATTCCGGCCCCAACCTGTTGACGCGCGCCGGCGAATTTCCGCGTACTGTCGATCCGGAATTCGCGATGTCGCCCGATGCTCTGCGCTTTTACAAGAACGGACCGCCCTTCCTGCAGCGCTACATGCCGTTCTGGGCCGCCAATTTCCTCGAGCGCATGCTGGTCCTGTTGATCCCGCTGGCGACGATCGCCGTGCCGTTGCTACGCGGCATCCCTGCCTTCATTCGCTGGCGCGTGCAGCGCAAACTGACCTACTGGTATGCCCGTCTCGACCGCCTGGAAAGCGGCATCGGCAAGCGTGGCCTCAACACCGCCACAGCCGAACAGCAAGTGCACGAGTTGTCGGTCATCGCCGACGCGGTTTCCGCGCTCACCGTTCCGCGCGCCTACTCGGAGCAATACTACAACCTGCGCGGCCACATCGATCAAGTCCGCCAACGTTTGGGCACGCGCGCGCTGGCTGCCGCATGATGTGGGCGGCGTCGCTCGTGCCGTCCCACCAGCAATACCGCTTCCAACTTTTCCGCGCCCGCTCTATAAGCGCGCAACTTCCCTAAATCGACATATCGGAGCGCCGCGATGGCCATCGAACACACGTTCTCTATCTTGAAACCTGATGCCACGCGCCGCAACCTTACCGGGGCCATCAACGCCGTCATCGAGAAAGCCGGCCTGGCGGTCATCGCGCAGAAGCGCGTGCGCTGGACCCGTGCGCAGGCAGAGAAGTTCTACGAAGAGCATAAGGCCCGCCCCTTCTTCGGCGAACTCGTCACTTTCATGACCTCCGGCCCGATCGTGCTGCAGGTACTGGCTGGTGAAAACGCAATCGCCAAATATCGTGAAGTGATGGGCGCGACCGACCCCAAGGAGGCCGCGGAAGGCACCATCCGCAAGCTGTTCGCCGTCTCGAAGGGCGAGAATTCCAGCCACGGCTCCGACAGCCCCGCTGCTGCGGAGCGCGAAATCGCGCTCAACTTCCGCCTCGACGAAATCGTCGGCTGACAGACTACTGTCATCCTGCGTGCACGGCAGAAAAGCGCGTTTCGGCGCGTTTTTCAGTGCGCGCGGGACCGCCCGGCACACCGGCTCAGCTTTGATTGATCGCGGCGCGGCACGACGGCAACTACCCTGGCGGCAACGCGAGCGTGTCGGTGTGCCCCACTTCCGCGCCGTATCGCGCTTGCGCCAGCCACGCAGCCACATCAGCCGCACTTAGCCGGCCGGTTTCGCTGACAGCATTGGCAAAACCCGGCACCAGCGCAGCCACCAGCGCCTGATCCGAACGCGTCAACAGCCACGGACTGTCGGCCTCGCGAACGGCATAATCCGCCCTACGAAACGCCGCTGCCAGCGCACCGGCCGCGCGCGGCCCGGCTGAAATACCGAACCCTTTGTCGGTATTCTGATGCGCATGAAACGCAGCCGCCATTGGCGCATCGAGCGTGTTTTCAGGCATCCAACGCTGTACGCCATTGTAGGTCAGCACCGTATAGAAAACCGCCTTGCGCTGCGCGACCGCCATTGCGAATTTGGCGATAAAGCCCTCCGAGCACAGATCGAACAGCGCCGACGCCGTCACCAGATCGCACTCCCGCCCCAGCGCACCATCGAGATCCACAACCAGATCGCGCTGCCGGAACGCAACCACCAGCGTCTTGCCCGATTTCTGCAACACCAGTTCGTCGCCCCTGATCGTCGCGCTATCCGCCCACGCGGGCAACACTTCGCGCGCTTTCTCGAGCAGCAGCGGATTGTAATCGACCAGCGTCCAATGTTGTTGCCGGCCCAACAGTGCGTACGTCGCACGAATGTTCGAGCCTGTCCCACACCCGAGATCGACGACCCGCACGAGGGGATTTGCTTGCAGCCTGTCCGCCAGCGCCATCGCCAGCATGCCATCCCGCGCGCGATGATCGGCGGCTTCGCGCAAAGCCAGCCATCCCGGTGTAAATCCGCTCATCGCTCAAGTCCTCGCGCTACCGATTTCAATACAGCGGCAATCCGCTTGGCCGCATCGTCCCACGACGGCAGCATCAAGCCTGCAGACCACGCCGCATCCGCCATGCAGGCACGCAAATTGCCATCGTCGAGCAGCCGCGCCACCGCGGTGCTGAAGGCCGCCGCGTCCCCCGGTGGAACTTTCAATGCCGCCGCATTGGGCGCGGTTTCTGCCGCCGCCCCGCCAGTCGTGCAGACGATCGGCAGTCCGCGCGCCATCGCCTCACCCAGCACCATCCCATATCCCTCGAACAACGACGGCATCACGAAGATATCCGCCGTGGAATAGATCTCATCCAACTCCGCGTCCGAGCGCCCACCCGCCATTCGAACGCGCGATTGCAGCCCGGCGTCGATGATTTGCGCTTCCAAGCTCGCCTGCAACGACTCGTCCCGCACCGGTCCGACGATCGTCAGCGTCCACGGTCTGTCGGACAGTGGCGTCAGCGCCCTGATCAGCACATCATAGCCTTTGCGCGGCACGATCGCGCCCACCGCCAGCAGATGTGGCGGCGTCCCGCACCCCTTCGCGCGCGCGGCACGATCGGTGCCCGGCTCGGCCACCATGATGCGATCTTCGGCAACTCCGAAATCTTCGCGCAGGATTCGCGCGGTCATCGGACTCGTGACGATGACGTGTCGTGCGCGCGCCAATGCGTTGTGTTCGCTCAGCTTCAGCTGCGCGCGCCGTGCCTCGTCCAGCCCGGCCTCCAAGGCCAGCGGATGATGGCAAAGCGCGACGATCGGCTGCCGGATGCGATTGATCAAATCGAATCCCATCGCTCCATAGGCAAGCCCATCGATCAGCAGCACCTGATCGGCGTCCAGCCCCGCCAGTACCGCTTCGGTGACCGCCAGATCCTCTGCGCCCGGAAACGGGAACGATCCCGGCAGTGCGACATGATGCACGTCGACGCCGTAGCTGGGGAGCCGCGCGAGGATGCGCCGGTCATAACCGTATCCGCCCGTCGGCAGCGACAGATCGCCCGGAATGACAAAAGCCGCACGCGGCGGTGATGCGCCAGAAAGGTTCGCCATGACGCGGCTCTCCGGCCTCACGCCCCGACCGGACCTTCAAACCACGCCCGCGCGAGATCGGTCTCGTGCAGCGTGACGCGGATTTTACTCAAACCGCGACCATCGGCACCGAGCGCACCTGCCTTTGCGGCCGCCACCATGGCATCGAATATGTGGCGACAAAGAAATTCCGTCGTCGTCAGTTTACCCTTGAATTCGGGCAGAACATCGAGATTTTTGTATTTCAGGGCCTTCAACGTCTCGCCTAGCACGTCGAGAGCCGCGCCGATGTCCACCACCACGTTCTGCTTGGTCAACTGTTCGCGAAAAAAGGCCACATCAACTATAAACGTCGCACCGTGCATACCTTGCGCCGGCCCAAAGAATGGATCCGGCAGCGAATGCCCGATCATGATCCGATCGCGAACTTCGACAGCGAACATGGAATGCTCCAAATGAGTGAGCGCGCGATCATGTCATCGCGCGTGTGCCGGTAAATGCGTTGCTAGATGCTAGCCGTCTTCTATTTCGGGAACACGGCGAGCACAATCGGCAATCCCCACGGCCGTTGGCCAAAAAGTTGCCCGAGAATGCGCAACTGACCGGCATCGCTCGCGGTTTCGGAATTACGGCACACGCTGCGACGGAATGTACCGATCGCGACGGCCTGACATGCCGGTGGCCCGCCGTCGAGATTGAGCGCCCGCGTCAGCCCCAACCCCGAGATCGCTAGAAAATCGGCGAATCGGTCGAGCGAGAAATACCCGGCTTTCGTGGTGCCAATGATCACCCGTCCCTCGTTGTCTTGGCCGATGAACGTACGATTGGCGACCAGCAACGGATTGGACTTGCGCGCGCGGCTTTGCCCGTCCGCCCCGATCAACATCGGAAATGACACCATCGCCTCGGTCGCTCCGCGAAAAGCCTGTTGCCAGCGCGCCTTTGCAAGATCCCGAACGCTCACACCGGTTGGCGATACGATGAAGGCACCGTGTTTGGTTCCGTAAGCCTTGGGTCCGAGCAATTGTCCGCGCGACACCACGGGCGTGGCCGGCTTGCCCTCGCGATCGAAGTAGCTGCCGTTGGCGATCATGACCGCGCCCGTCACTTTCATCCAATCCGACAATTCGCGCGCAGCCCCGGGTGCTGTATGCACTTCGAACTTGAATTTGCGTGGATCGATGCGTGTCAGATGCAGTCGTTCCACCTCGCGGCCGTCGTCTAAAACCTGCAGTTCGGTCACATCGAACCCTGCCGCGGGAGAAGTCCATTGGAGTTCACCCGCCTGCAGCGCTCGAGCCGCGACTTCCTCGGCGTGTGCCTTGTCTCCGCCCTGCATCCCGGCAGATGCCGCAATGATCGACAACGCTGCAACCACCCTCGCCCATAGCCGGCGTCGCATCGAGCCCGGTAGGTTGGACATGCCATTCGGCCACATTAAACGTCGCCTTCACATTCGACGTCGCGCGTCGGAGCCAGCAGATCAGCTTATTTGTACGTGATGACCGGCGCGATGCCGGCGGCACCGGGCGCGAGCACCTCCGGCACGCGCGTTGCTGCTTCCACGAACGGAATTGCCGCAGCTACCAGCGCATCCAGCCGTGTGTCCTCCAGCAGTTTCAAGGCCGCTTCAAGGCGACGTGCATACGTCCACCGCACCCGCCGCGACGCCGCCACCTGCCCGACCTGCGACGACAAGAGTTTGAGGCGTCGGCTGTGAAATGGCCCGCCCAGATGCACGGCCGTCGCCTGCTCGCCATACCAGCTCATTTCGACGACCGTGCCTTCCTCACCTGCCAGCGCGATTGCCGTATTCAGACCCGCAGCCGATGCACTGGTATGAAACACCACGTCGGCGTTGTCGGGCGCGTCCGCCGGCAGCGCAAATCGCGCTCCGACGTGACGAGCCAATTCGGCGCGGTTTGCGTCCACATCCACCAGCGTCACGTCGGCTCCAGGCAATCGCGCCGCCAGATGCGCCACAAGCAGCCCGACGATGCCGCCGCCCACCACCGCAATGCGGTCGCCCGGTCCTGCGCCCGAGTCCCACATCGCGTTGAGCGCCGTTTCCATGTTTGCGGCCAGCGTTGCCCGGCGCGGCGGGATGGCATCCGGTACCACCGTCAAGCGTCCGACCGGCACGTTGAACCAATCCTGATGCGGGTGCAGGCAGAACACCGTCTTGCCGCGCAGACTTTCCGGCCCCGCCGTTACACGGCCGACGGCGCAATAGCCGTATTTGACCGGGAACGGAAAGTTCCCCTCCTGCAATGGCGCGCGCATCCGCTGCCACTCGCTCGCGCCGACGTTGCCTGCAAGCACCAGCCGCTCGGTTCCGCGACTGATGCCTGAGTACAGCGTTTCAACTTGTGCCTCCCCCGCCACCGGCGCTTCAACTGCCTGCGGCCGCAGCTCAGCAATGCCTGGCGCGACATACCAGAGTGCCCTGGCGACCTGCTTGCGACCGGTGGATCGACGTTCTGTCATGAAAACCTACGTAGTTAAAAGCGATTCGGTCATACGATTAAAATCCCATCGCCGCCCCATCACTGCGCGGATCGGTGGCGCCTTCGAATATGCTTTCGGCATGTCGCACGATGGCCCCCGCGTGCCCCATCGACACCGAGAAATCCGCCAGCACTTCCACCTGATGTCCGGCCTTGCGCAACTGCCTGACGATATTCGGCGCGAACCGCCCTTCGAGCTTCAGCGACGTCGTCTCCTCGCCCCACATTTTGCCGAGCAACCAACGGGGCCGCGTGATCGCCTCCTGCAGCGGCACGCCAAGCATCGCGTAGCGCGAAAAGATGGCCGATTGCGTCTGCGGCTGCCCTTCGCCCCCCATCGTGCCATACACCATCACGCGACCGTCGGCCAAGCGCGCCAGCGCGGGATTGAGCGTGTGGAACGGCTTGCGGCCGGGCGCGAGTTGGCGCGGCCCCGGACGGTCGAGATGAAAGCTTGCGCCGCGATTTTGCCACACGATGCCCGTCTGCGGCAGCACGCAACCCGAGCCGTACTCAAAATAGATGCTCTGGATGAAGCTCACCGCGATACCGTTGCGATCGATGGCCCCGAGCCAGATCGTGTCACCCTTGTCGACGGGTGCGGGCCACGCCAACGCGGCCTTCCGATCGATGCGCTGCGCCAGCCGGTCCAATTCCGACGGCTGTAGATAGTGTGTGGGATCTTCGATCATCGCACCGGGATCGCCGATGATGCGGTCGCGCACGAGGAACGCCTGCTTCGTCGCCTCGACGATGCCGTGCAGATATTTGACATCATCGGCTGCCGTGATTTTCAATCTGTCGAACAACGCCAGGATGATCAGCGACGCCAACCCCTGCGTCGGTGGCGGGAAATTATAGAGCTGCCCGCACCGCACTTTTACTGAAAGTGGTGCGCGTCGCTGCGCCTTATGGCCGGCAAGATCTTGCGCTGTCAGCGGCGCGCCGATCCGCTCAAGGTCGGCTGCCAGATCGCGGGCTATTTCGCCAGTATAGAAATCGTCGAGACCGTGTGCTGCGAGCCGATACAGCGTATTGGCCAGCGCCGGCAGCTTCATCAGTTGCCCCTCGCGCGGCGCTTCTCCGTTGACGAGGAATTGTTCGGCAAACCCAGGCACCCCGGCGAGTTCGGCGCGCTTGGACTCGGTCAATTCCGCCTGGCTCTTGGTGACGACGAACCCGTTCGCCGCATGCCACGCTGCATCTTCGAACAGCCGCGACAAGCCCATCTCGCCGCCCAGCGTCTCGTTGAGCCGTAAGGCTTCAGCCCAGCCTGAAACGGTTCCCGCCACGGTGTTGGCACCGAGCGGGCCGCGCCATGGGATAGTCGCATGACCCTGCTTTGCATAAAGCTCGGGAGTCGCTGCTGCAGCGGCCGCGCCGCACGCATCGATGGCGACCACATCCTGGCCCGGCACGGCGATCAACCAGAAGCCATCGCCCCCGATCGACGTCATGTGCGGATAGACCACCGGCAAAGTCGCTGCCATCGCGACTGCGGCCTCGATCGCCGTACCGTTTTCGCGCAGCACACGCAGCCCAGCCTCACTCGCCAGATGATGCGGCGACGTGACCATGCCGCGGCGCGTTCTTGGAGTGTGCAGCATTGAGAACCCGTTCCTGGATTTGCAACTCGTCGCAGGCGCAACCGCTCGCGGCGACATCAGGCGGGTGCTATAACAGACTGTCACACGGTGCAATGCGGCTTCCCTCGGCACGGCGATTCCAGCTACACGGGAGCAGATTCATTCCTTGTTCTCGTTCCTCGAAGAGACCCAGCATGGCCGCCCCGAAATTCCCGAATGCCGCAACCCCTTATGCCGACGGCCTGAAATTCAAGCGCGTATTGCTGAAATTGTCGGGTGAAGCGCTGATGGGCAAGACTGCTTACGGCATCGACATGCCGACGGTGATGGCGCTCGCGAAGGCCATCAAAGATGCCATGGCCACCGGATTGCAACTCGGCCTCGTGATCGGCGGCGGCAACATTTTTCGCGGGCTGCAAGGTGCTGCCAAGGGCATGGACCGCGCTTCCGGTGATTACATGGGCATGCTCGCCACCGTCATGAACGCGCTGGCGTTCCAAAACGCGCTCGAAGAAGTGGGCGTCAAGGCCCGCGTCCTGTCCGCCATTCCCATGCCGACCGTGTGCGAGGCCTACGTTCGCTCCAAGGCGCTGCATCACTTGGAGGAGGGTCGCGTGGTGATTTTTGCGGCCGGCACCGGCAATCCTTTCTTCACCACCGATACGACCGCTGCCTTGCGCGCAGCAGAAATGGGCTGCGAGGCCATTTTGAAGGCAACCCAGGTCGATGGCGTCTATTCCGCCGACCCCAATAAAGATGCTACCGCAACGCGCTATGACACGGTCTCGTATGCCGAAGTGCTGGCGCGCGACCTCAAGGTGATGGACGGGGCTGCGATCGCGCTTGCCCGCGACAATACAATTCCGGTAATTGTGTTCTCAATCGACGACCCGGCTAATCTGGGCCGTGTCTTGCGCGGCACTGCGACATGCACGACTGTGACGAACTGATCGAGTGGTTCGACTTGGCGGCAACGCCCAACAGCCCCGCGCACCGACACGACGACATGTTTGGCGGTGCGCAAGCGCGTTACATGAACTGTTACAAAACAACGGAATAGTGCCATGGCCGCAAAATTTGAGCTTGCCGATCTTGAGCGCCGCATGCGCGGTTCGTTGGATCAATTGAAGAAAGAACTGACGGGTCTCCGCACCGGGCGGGCCAGTTCGCATCTGCTCGATCCGGTCATGGTGTCCATCTACGGCGCGCGGATGCCGATCGTGCAGTGCGCCACTGTTTCGACGCCCGACGCCAAGACCATCTCGGTGCAGGTTTGGGACAAAAGTCAGGTGGCTGCCGTCGAAAAGGGCATCCGCGAGGCTAATCTCGGCGTCAATCCGGTTATCGACGGCACGCTGATACGCCTGCCGATCCCCGCGCTCAACACCGAGCGCCGCAACGAATTGGCGAAATTGGCGCACAAGTATGCCGAGCACGGCCGCGTCAACGTCCGCAATGTCCGCCGCGACGGCATGGATCTGTTGAAGAAAGCCGAGAAAGACAGCGGCATGAGCGAGGACGATGGTCGCAAGAACGGCGTCAAGGTGCAGGAATTAACGGATAAGCTGATAAAGGAAATCGACCTCCTGCTTGCGACCAAAGAAGCAGAGATCAAGCAAGTCTGATCGCTTACCGAATGGTCGTGCCGTGGATCGTGGAACGTGTGACGTCGAGACCTGCAATGACTCAATTGACCACACCCACCAGCCTGGCAGCAACCAGCACTAAAATTCCCCGCCACGTGGCGATCATCATGGACGGCAATGGACGGTGGGCGGAGGCCAGGGGCTTGCCTCGCTTTGCCGGACACACCGCTGGCGTCGAAGCTGTCCGGCGCACGGTGCGAGCCTCTATTGAACTTGGCATTCAATACCTTACAATCTACAGCTTCTCCACCGAGAACTGGACGCGCCCCGACGCCGAAGTCAAATTTCTGATGGGGTTGATGCGTCGCTTCATCCGCTCAGACCTTGCTGAGCTGCATAAGAACGGCGTGCGCATCCGCATGCTGGGTGAGCGCGAGCGCGTCGATGTGGACCTGCTGGCGCTGATGGACGAGGCGCAGGATCTGACAAGCGCCAACACCGCGCTGACGCTGATCATCGCATTCAACTACGGCGGCCGCGCCGAGATCGCCAAGGCCGCGCGAAGCCTGGCTGAAAAAGTAGCCGATGGCCGCATGCAACTCAACGACGTGACCGCGGATGCGCTCGCGGCCGCCCTCGATACGTCTGATCTACCGGACCCCGATCTCCTCATCCGCACCAGCGGCGAAGAGCGACTGTCGAATTTCCTGCTGTGGCAGCTTGCCTATGCCGAATTCCTGTTCCTAGACGCGTTGTGGCCCGACTTCGACAAGGCACATCCTGAGCGCGCCCTGCAGGAATATCGCGCACGCGACAGGCGCTATGGTGGCTTGACGCGCTCGACGGCCTAACGAGCGATGCAAAGGTTTACGCTATAAGTCCCAATCGATCCGCGCGTGACAGAAAAGCAGCCGTTGATGAACGACCGAGCATCGCCGACACCGAACCATGCGTCGCCCGAGCCGGGCGGGCGCGGTCCCGGTATAGCCGATCGCGTTGGCCGCGACCTCGGACCACGTATGTTGTCCGCCGTCGTGTTAGGCATCATCGCCATAACGGCCATCTGGGCTGGCCCCTTGCCCTTGGCAGTTTTACTGGCGTTGATCGGCGGCATTGTCGCCTGGGAATGGGGTCGCATCGTGCGTGGCGCCGAACTTGATGCCGCCATGTCGGCGCATGTCGCAACCGTGATTGCCGGCATCGTTCTAACCGGTGTCGGTCTCGCCGGCCCGGCTATTCTCGGTGTTTTGATCGGCACCATCCTCACCGGATTGTTGAGCTTCGGGCGTCACGCGGTGCTGTCGGCCGCCGGCGTGCTGTTTGCGTGCCTTCCCGGCATTGCTTTGCTGTGGTTGCGCAGTGACGAACCGTTGGGTGCAGCTGCTGTTTATTTTATAGTTGCAGTCGTTGCGGCCACCGATATCGCCGCCTATTTCAGCGGTCGCCTGATCGGCGGGGTGAAACTATGGGCCGCCGTTTCGCCTAACAAAACTTGGGCTGGTCTCACTGGCGGCGTGATCGCTGCAACGCTCACCGGCCTCGCAACGTCTTACTTGGTTGCCGGCGCAACCGCCTCGCACCTGATGGCGATGAGCGCCATACTCGCGATCGTCGCACAGGCCGGCGACCTCGCCGAGTCCGCCTTGAAAAGGCACTTCGGCACCAAGGATGCGAGCGGATTGATTCCTGGCCACGGCGGCTTCATGGACCGTGTCGACGGGTTGGCTGCGGCGGCAATCGTGGCTGCAGGGTGGGCCGCGACGATGACCATGATCACTCCTGCGCGGGCGCTGCTGACATGGTAGCCGCCGATTTTGCCCCGACGTCCGTGCAAGCCAAATCCTTCCTTCAAACCAATGTCATGCGCGTTTCGATCCTGGGGGCGACCGGCTCTGTCGGCACCAGCGCGCTTGACCTGATTGGCCGCGCGCCCGCCAACTACAGCGTTGAAGCGCTCACTGCCGATGCCAATGTCGCACTGCTTGCGCGCTTGGCGATCACGCACGGTGCCAAGTTGGCTGCCGTTGCGACGCCCGATGCCTATGCCGCGTTGAAAGCCGCCTTGTCCGGGACCGGCATAGAAGCCGCCGCAGGCCCCGCCGGCTTGGAATTGGCTGCCGGCCGCGCCACCGATTGCACCATCGCCAGCATCGTCGGCGTCGCCGGCCTGCAGCCCGCGTTGACAGCGGTCGCACTGGGTAAACGTTTAGCCCTAGCGAATAAGGAATGTCTGGTTTCGGCAGGCCACGTTTTCATGCGCGCCGTACGCACGCATGGCTGCGAACTTTTAACCGTCGACAGCGAACATTCCGGCGTCATGCAGCTTATCGAGGCCCGCAATCGCGATCAAATCACCAAAGTGACGTTGACCGCGTCCGGCGGTCCATTTCGCACGTGGCCGCCTGAGGCGATCAACGCAGCCACCGTCGAGCAGGCGCTTAAGCATCCCAACTGGGCCATGGGCCGCAAGATCACGATCGATTCGGCCACCATGATGAACAAGGGTCTCGAACTTATCGAAGCCCAGCATTTGTTCGACCTCCGGCCCGCGCAACTGGATATGATTGTGCACGCTCAATCGATCGTCCATGCGCTCGTCGAATACAGCGACGGTTCGGTGCTCGCTCAACTCGCCGCGCCCGATATGCGGTTGCCCATAGCGCTGGCATTGACGTGGCCGGATCGACGTCCGACGCCGGTTCCGAAGCTCGACCTCACCAAAACACCGGCCTTGACGTTCGAGCCGGCCGACGACATTCGCTTTCCTTGCGTTCGCCTCGCCCGCGCAGCAATGCATCAAGGGGGCGGCGCGCCGGCTGCTCTCAATGCTGCCAACGAGGTCGCCGTGGCAGCTTTTCTTGCAAAACGCTGCAAATTCGGCCACATCGCCAGCATAGTTGATCGAGCACTGCAAACTCTGGACAATCGCGGGCTGCTGCCTGAACCTGCCGGAGTTGCAGAAATCATGAACCTCGATGCCGAGGCGCGGCGTGTCGCCACCGAAGCACTTGGAGCTATTGGCGATATTGACTAACGCCACCATGTTCCGAAGACGTTAAACCGGGAATTTCCATGCAACAGATGTCAACAGCGCTGTCCAATCTCGGCAACGGGCTGTTCACGCTCGTCGCTTTCCTGTTCGTATTGTCGATCGTCGTGGTCGTGCACGAACTCGGACATTTTCTTGTGGCGCGGTGGTGCGGCGTCAAGGTCGACGCGTTCGCGATGGGTTTCGGGCGCGAGATTTTCGGCTGGAATGACAGCAAGGGGACGCGTTGGCGGGTCAACTGGCTGCCGCTCGGCGGCTACGTCAAATTCATGGACGATGCCAACGGCGCGAGCATGCCGAGCGCCGAAATCATCGCCGCCATGACGCCTGAGGAGAGGGCCACCTCATTTCACGCCAAGCACCTATGGCAGCGCGCGGCCGTCATCTTCGCCGGGCCGTTGGCAAATTTTCTACTGGCGATTGCATTGTTCGCCAGCTTGTTCATGATCTGGGGCGTGCGTACGTTTCCAGCCCGGGTCGAGGAAGTGGTTGCGGAAAGCCCGGCTGCACGCGCCGGGTTGCGCGGCGGTGACTTGATCATCGACGTCGACGGTAATCAGATCGGCAGCTTCACGGACCTTCTCCGCATCGTCTCGGTCAATCCCGAGCGCGAACTTGCCGTCACCTTCGAGCGCGACGGCAAGCCGATGACGGTCAAGGTCACCCCCGAGCGCAAGGAAGAGGCGGACGGACTTGGCGGGAAGATGCAGGTCGGACGGCTTGGCATCAGAAGTGCCAACACCCCCACCAGCGGAACGTTCAGACACTACGGTCCCGTTGAAGCGCTTGGTCTGGGCGTCAAGGAAAGTATTTATGTCATCACCTCCAGTTTGTCGTCGATCGGCAAGATGGTCAGCGGTCGCGAAAATGCGGCACAACTCGGCGGTCCGCTCAAAATTGCCGCCGTCGCTGGCAAGGCTGCGAGCATTGGATTTGATTCGCTACTCAACGTTGCAGCCCTTGTTTCCTTGAGCGTCGGACTCTTCAACCTGTTTCCGATCCCCCCGCTTGATGGTGGACACCTCATGTTTTACGCCGCCGAGGCGATCCGCGGCCGCCCCCTGAGTGACAATGCCAAGGAGATCGGTTTCCGCATGGGCTTTGCCTTGATCCTCATGTTGGTCGTGTTGGTAATGTGGAATGATCGACTGGTCGTCAAGGGTTGGATGGGCGGTTAACTGATTGATATAATTTTAAAAACTAGGTCTGACCAAATACGATCGCCGTTCGACGGCGGTCGTATTTTTGTTTTCCAGCTGCCCGCTTGTTCGTAATCGAGGATGGTGGTTGAGGGTGTCGATTTTTCAAACCACGTCGGCATACAGTCTCATTGCTTGACGTCTCAAACGAATCCCGGTCACTGGGGTAATCTTGCCACTTCCCACTTTCCTACTGAATCGTTAAACCTAGCTCGTGCTGAGTACGCCTAAGGCCACAGGGTTAACCTTTGGCCGCTGCGTTGGGGTTGTGTGGCGCAAGCCACGCGGCGTACATCGGGATTGTTCGGGGCTGCTGCCGTCAGCGCCGAGCTGTGTTGGGGGACGGCAAACAGGAAAGCGAACACTCGCACATGCGGATGCTTCGGACGACAAAATCGGGGGTGCCGAATTTCGGGACCAGTCATGCGCTGATCGGCGCGGCAATGCGGGCATTCGTACCTGCTGTCGCGCTTGCAGTTACGGGTGCAATTCCGGCATTGATTGCGACTGCGACGGTGGCGAAAGCCCAAGGCGCTGTAATCCGCGACATTCGCGTTGAGGGCAATCGGCGTCTTGAGCCAGAAACGGTTCGCTCCTACATGAAGCTGTCCGTCGGCGAGGCGTACGACGACGCCA
>JANXYD010000099.1 GCA_025350265.1 Hyphomicrobiaceae bacterium
CTCACCGCGCACGATCTGGTCGACGTTTTGCATACCGTCGATGACCATGCCCCACACCGTATATTGCCCGGTCAGGCTACCGCAGCCCTGATCGGTGAAGCAGATAAAGAACTGACTGTTGGCGGAATTCGGACTTTGCGAGCGCGCCGCGCCAACCGTGCCGCGCTTGAACGGTTCTGGCGTGAATTCCGCCGGCACGTTGCCATACTTCGACCCACCCGTTCCCGTCCCCGTCGGATCGCCCGTCTGCGCCATAAAACCATTGATCACGCGATGGAACTTTTGCCCGTTGTAAAATCCCTCGGATGCCAGCTTCTTGACGCGTTCGACATGCTTGGGAGCCAGATCCGGCCTGAGGCCAATCAACACTTTTCCAGTCTTCAACTCGATCACCAGTGTATTGGACGGATCGGGTTTCGGTTGCGATGCGCTTTGGGCAAGCGCGAACAGCGGAGCGGCGCAGACCAGCGACACGGTAAGGGCAAACTTCTTCAAGGCTTTCTCTCCGGCTAAAGGACTCGTTCGCTCAAGGAAAGGTTGCCCGGGAACTCGCCGTCGAAGCGTGGCAACACACCCGGGCACCGAAGGCTTGAGCAGGTCAGCCAACGGATAAACGCCGTCGACGGCAATTCGACGGCGTCGGGATTTACGCAGGCATCAATTTTCATTTGGCAACCGCCGCGATCAGACGGCCGTCAACGCTTTGCGGAAACGCATCATCGTAAAGATGCCCCAGGGCCGCAGCGCCCGCTTTTCAAACAGCTGCAACTCCGGACAAATCATCACGCGGTCCGTATCGAACACCGGATGCCAGCCGAGCTTGTCGCCGAACGGTGCCATGCGACGCTCTACCCAGCCCCGCACCCCTTCCTCGGTCGAGAAATGGTTGACCAGCATCACTTCGCCACCCGGCTTGCAGGTGCGCGCCAGCTCACGCATCACTTTGTCCGGCTCGGGCACTACCGTCATGACGAACATCGCCACCACGGTATCGAAACTGTTGTCTGCAAATTTCAGGTCGCCGGCATCCATCTCATGCAAGCCCTGTACATTTTCGAGGCCTTCCTCGGCGACACGTTCTCGCGCCTTGTCGAGCATTTCCGGCGACAGGTCGATACCGACGATCTCAAGCGTCGACTTATAATCGGGCAGCGACAACCCCGTGCCGACGCCCACTTCCAATATCCGCCCGTTCGATTGATTGAGCACTTCGACGGCGTGCTTGCGCCCTTCGCCTGCAACCAGGCCGAAGGTATGGTCATAAACCGGTGCCCAGCGGCGATACGCCGACTTCACAGCCGCCTCATCCATTTGCACGGCGGCAGCGCTGCCTGTCGACTTCAAGAACGGTCGCAGCTTTCGCTCCGGTGAACGCAACATGGAACTCATCCTCGCAGTTCTCCCTCGATCGTTTCGTGTCAGTAATTTTTTGTCAGTGAGTTTTGGTTCGCAGCCACTTTTCGTAGCCCACTCGCGAAGGCAATTGCCACAATCGCCCACACAGTCAGATTAAATCCGGTTTTTTGATATCGACCGCATTTGCATCGCCACGCATCTCAGCTCCAGCAATCCAACCACCGCCCAATATCCGACTTTCGCTTCTATCACTGTCATAGAAGACGCATGCTTGGCCAGCGGAAATGCCATGCTCCGGCTCGGTCAATAACACTTTAATTTCGGTCGGCGCACGGTCGTCGGGGCGCGACATGACGGCACGCCGCAGGCTTTGGCTGGATCTCAGCTTGACCCAAATCGCCGCTCCATTCTCGGGACCATCGCCGTCGCCGAGCCAATTGAGGTCGCGCAAGGCGATCGCATCGACGCCCAGTTTTTCGCGCGGCCCGACGACCACTCGTCTCCCAGCAACGTCCAGCTTGACCACGTAAAGTGGTGCCGCGGCGGCTATTCCCAGCCCTTTGCGTTGCCCGATGGTGTAATGAATGATGCCCTCGTGCCGGCCGAGCACGCTGCCGTCGACGTGTACAATATCACCCGCCTCCGATGCACCTGGCCGCAAGCGTTCGATCGTATCGGCGTAGCTGCCCTTGGCTACAAAGCAGATGTCTTGGCTGTCGGGCTTATCGGCCACCTGAACTCCCAGCGCTGCCGCCAGCCGGCGCACCTCCGGCTTCAGAAAACCGCCGAGTGGAAAGGCCAGTCGCGCAAGTTGCCCGGGCGTCGTCGCGAACAGAAAATAGCTCTGGTCGCGCGCATCGTCGCGCGCGCGTCGCAACTGCGGCACGCCCACGCCATCGGAGCGCTGGACATAATGCCCCGTAGCCAGCGCCGCCGCCTCCAGCGTCGTCGCCATGGAGAGCAGTTCGCCGAACTTGAGATCGCTGTTGCAACTCGCACACGGCACCGGCGTCTCACCGACCCTGTAGGCATCGACGAACGGCTTAATCACCCGCTCCCGAAAGCGCTGCTCGTAATCCAACACATAGTGCGGAATACCCAAGCGGTCGGCCACCTGCCGCGCGTCATGAATATCTTGCCCCGCACAGCAACTGCCAGCCTTGCCGACGGCGACACCGTGGTCATAAAGTTGCATCGTCACGCCGACGACGTCGAACCCGGCATGCTTCAACAACGCTGCGGCGACCGCACTATCGACACCTCCCGACATCGCCACCACGATGCGGCAGCCGGCTTTGAAGCTGCTCATAGCCCGTCGCACACGCACCAACGCTGCGTCCACGTCAACGCGCACGTTCTCAGCTTCGACGGCCGCATTGGGTCGTGCCGTCGCCATGTCGATGGGATGTGCGTTTAAGTTTAGCATTACTTATCGCTGAACCTTCTCGGGTCGGTTAACTGAACCATTTCGGGGCGACGTCGTCGTTCGCGAACCGGTACTTCGCGGTGCGCCACTATATCTGGTCCGCGACTGGCACCTCTCGTCGGCATCAGCTCGAGCCGCAGGCTGTCTTAGCTTTCGCGGCCACCGCTCGCAACTTGTTTACGCTTTTACCTATTTTGCCTTATTTTTTTGTACGCGGCTTAGAAGCGACGTTTTTTGGCCCGCATCTTGCTTGGTGATTCTCAGATCGCCGCAGATTTGCATCTACCTGCTAACCAAATCCTCCACCCGGGATCGAACCGACACAACTTCAAAAAATAGCAACACTTTCTGCGTTGTAAGTATGAAAGTTCGTTCGTGTTAACCACGAATGCAACTAATCCGGACAGCTTGGTAGCGAAAGCATTTACTGTTTTGATTAGCTTGATTTTAATGGTGTTAACCTAGGGTCTGAGCAGGTCAACAGAGTGTAACGAGTATCATGACCGAACAACAGTTCAGAGCACGCGTAAGATATGTCATGGGTCCCGACGGCAGTCCGCTGACGATCGCCGACCTACCTCCAACCGACACCAAACGCTGGGTCATCCGGCGCAAGGCGGAAGTTGTGGCAGCCGTTCGCGGCGGCCTTTTGAGCCTCGAGGAGGCTTGCGACCGTTATAAATTGACGGTCGATGAATTCTTGTCATGGCAACGGTCCATCGATCGCCACGGCCTTCCCGGCCTTCGCGCGACGCGTATACAGGACTATCGCAGTTGACAATCTGACAATCGGCGTGTCTTCGGCCGCTTTCGTGGGCGTGTGCGGCATTCGAATGCCGTCGACGTCTATCCGCATCGAAGATTGCTATCGGCGCTTTACGTAACAACGTAACGACCGCCGCCTCCAGCGTCGCATCATCTGCGCCGAAATCCCCGACAGTGCGTCAGCACTGCCGTCAAAAACGCATGCACGCGCCGATATTTCGGCGCGCTGGTGCGGCCGTGCGCCGATCATTCAACCGCACCATGATCTCACGCCTATAGCATCAGGCCATTTATGCCCGACGTCCCGACACGAACACTGCCTCGGCTCGCCCGCCGATGCCGGTCTTCAGCGCCAGATGCGCCACCTCCAGCGCCGCATATGCGGAATTAACGCGTCGCAACATGCCGGACAGATACCCCAATACCTCGACCGGCAGATCGACGTTGGCGAACCGATCCGGATGATAAGTCTTGGCCAGAGCGAGGTAAGCGGTCCGCACTCTGTCCCACTCCTGCCCCGGCTTTAAACCCAGGATCGCGTAGGGATCGAAACCATCAAGATCCCGCGCCTTCTGCGCCAGATCGAGCGGCTTGGCACCAGCAACGAGCTTGACCGATCTCAATGTCGATTTCGCGATGAAGCGGCGCTCGCCTTCGTAGGGCTCGAACTCTAAAAACAGCGCCGGCCCGTTGAGCATATCGAACACGGTCCGCGACGCAGGCAGCATCAGCTTTCCAGCCACCGCCGGCCCATCGTCCAGCGTTATTTCGACGCCGATCGCCCCCAGCATCTGCGGCTCGGACCTGTTGCGCTCGAACATTGTTACTCTCCAACGTCCCGAAGCGGGACAACGCGGTGTTTTCATCCAGACATCAGCAAGGATCGTGCAAACACGCCCGAACACCTGTCACGCCAATCTGCCACCCTGGCCACCGCTCACCTTCTGTGCTAGGCGAGCGCCAATCCAGGCCGGGACGCACAGCTGCGCACCACGCCCGCTTCGTTGAGCGGTGCGGCTTTGGCCTATTGCATCGAAGGTTTGTGCCTCCCATGACCGCTTCCACCGCGAATATGCGCAACATCGCGATCATCGCACACGTCGACCACGGCAAGACCACACTGGTGGATGCGCTGCTGAAACAATCCGGCGCGTTTCGCGAAAATCAAAAAGTCGAAAAGCAGGCGATGGATACCAACGATCTCGAGCGCGAGCGCGGGATTACGATTTTGGCCAAATGTACGTCGGTTCTGCACGGCGACATGCGGATCAACATCGTCGACACGCCAGGCCACGCCGACTTCGGTGGTGAAGTCGAACGAATCCTGAATATGGTCGATGGCGTCGTTTTGCTGTGCGACGCGTCGGAAGGCCCGCTACCGCAGACCAAATTTGTGCTCTCCAAGGCGCTCAAGCTCGGCCTCCGCCCCATCGTCGTCATCAACAAGATCGACCGCCCGGACGAGCGCCACGATGCCGTCTTGAACGAAATCTTCGATCTGTTCGACGGCCTCGACGCGACGCCGGAACAACTCGATTTTCCGACGCTGTACGGCTCCGGCCGCGATGGTTGGATGGCGGTCGATCCGAAGGGCCCGAAGGGTGATCTGTCGCCGCTATTCGATCTCATCATCCAGCATGTGCCTCCGCCCGTCGCGCATGACGGCGCATTCGTCATGCTGGCGACCACGCTCGAAGCCGACCCCTATCTTGGCCGAATCCTCACCGGCCGTATCTGGTCCGGCTCAGTCAAGCCCGGCCAAACAATAAAGGCGCTGCGCCGCGATGGCTCCATTATCGAGACCCAGCGCGTAACCAAAGTGCTCGCTTTCCGCGGCCTTGAGCGCACCGCCATCGAGGAAGCCTTCGCCGGCGACATCGTGGCGATTGCCGGCATTACCGAATCGACCGTCGCCGACACGCTCTGCGATCTCTCTGTCACGGAGCCGATCCAGGCTCAGCCGATCGATCCGCCGACGCTCGCCATGATGTTCCGCATCAACGACGGGCCATTTGTCGGCCAGGAAGGTGACAAGGTCCAAAGCCGCGTCATCCGCGATCGACTGCTCAAGGAAGCCGAGCGCAACGTCGCCATCCGCATCACCGAAACCGAAGGCAACGACGCGTACGAAGTGGCCGGTCGCGGTGAACTTCAACTCGGCATCCTGATCGAAAACATGCGCCGCGAAGGCTTCGAATTGACTGTGTCGCGGCCGCAGGTGGTCATGAAGGTCGATGAGCAAACCAAGGAACGGCTGGAGCCGATCGAGGAAGTGATCATCGACGTCGATGAACAGCACTCCGGCGTGGTTGTGCAAAAACTATCCGAGCGCAAAGGCGAACTCACGGAGATGCGTCCATCGGGCGGCGGCCGCAACCGGCTCGTCTTCCTCGTGCCGACGCGCGGCCTGATCGGCTATCAGGGCGAACTGTTGACCGACACGCGCGGCACGGCCGTTATGAACCGCCTGTTCCATCATTACGGCGCGCACAAGGGCGACATCCCCCGCCGCGTCAATGGCGTGCTGATCTCCAATGCCATGGGTGAATCGACGGTTTATTCGATGTTCAAGCTGCAAGATCGCGGCGCCATGCTGATCGACCCGCAGACCCGCGTCTATGAAGGCATGATCATCGGCCAGCACAGCCGCAACAACGATCTCGTCGTCAACGTCGTCGAAGGCAAGAAGCTGACAAACGTGCGCGCCGCCGGCAAGGACGAAAACGAAATCCTGACGCCGCCGATCCGCATGACCCTGGAAAAGGCCATGAGCTACATCCAGGACGATGAGCTCGTCGAGATCACGCCGAAGTCGATCCGCCTGCGCAAGCGCTATCTCGATCCCAACGAGCGCAAGCGCTACGAACGCAGCAGCGCCGCCCAAGCCGGCGCGGCCTGATCTTTGCGACTTGATCCCGAGCCCGATCAAACAGCTCAGAAGCGAACTTCTGAGCTGTTTGATTTGGTGTGCGTGCCGAGCCAATGCAACATTGCGCGGTAGCCTGCGATTTGGCCAGCGGCACCGCCTCCACACCCACCCACCAATTCCATTTGCCGCTTTGCATTCTTGCGGCTAAGACTCCCCCTGCGACAATCACGCACCCTATCGCGGGAGCGTCGCATCAACAACAAAAGGGACCGCCTGCCATCGGCAGCAGCCATTCGCTGCAAACCGATCGGCGACAGGAACGGTCCCGTAGGGAGAGTCCATGGCTTCGGTAGACATCCGCGATGTGCGGAAATCGTATGGTTCGGTGGAGGTGCTGCACGGCGTCTCAGTGCCGATCAAGAATGGCGAATTCGTCGTGCTCGTCGGTCCGTCCGGGTGCGGAAAATCCACGCTACTGCGCATGATCGCCGGCCTTGAAAACATCACTGGCGGCACGGTTTCGATCGGCGATCGTGTGGTCAACAACATCCATCCCAAAGAGCGCGACATCGCGATGGTGTTTCAGAACTACGCGCTGTATCCGCACATGACCGTCGCCGACAACATGGCCTTCTCGCTCAAGCTCAAGGGCACCGACAAGGCCATCATCAAGACCCACGTCGACAAGGCCGCCGCGATCCTCGGCCTCGGCAATCTGCTCGACCGTTATCCGCGCCAGCTCTCCGGCGGTCAGCGCCAGCGCGTCGCCATGGGCCGTGCCATCGTGCGCGATCCGCAAGTGTTCCTGTTCGACGAACCGCTGTCCAACCTCGACGCCAAGCTGCGCGTCGCCATGCGCGCCGAAATCAAGGAATTGCACCAGCGCTTGAAAACCACGACGATCTACGTCACCCACGACCAGATCGAGGCCATGACCATGGCCGACAAGATCGTCGTCATGCACGATGGCTACATCGAGCAGATCGGCGCGCCGCTGGATTTGTACGACAACCCGCAGAACCAGTTCGTCGCCGGCTTCATCGGCTCGCCATCCATGAACTTCATCGATGGTACCCTGCGCGTTGAGGGCGGCAAATCGTTTCTCGAGACACCGTCAGGCGCAAAAATGCCTTTGATGTCAGCTCCGTCAGCCAGCGACGGTCGCGCCATCATATCTGGCGTCCGCCCGGAACACTTCACCATCGCCGATGACGGTGTCGATGCCGAAGTCATCGTCGTCGAGCCCACAGGCTCGGAAACGCAACTCGTTGCAAAAATGGCGGGTCACGATATCGTCGCGATCTTCCGCGAACGTTACGACTTCCAGCCGGGGCAAAAAATCAAACTGAAGCCACGCCCGGACGTCGTGCATCTGTTCGACAAAGAAACCGGCAAGCGCATCTGACGCGTTCAATCGTAAGATCAGGGCATGTGTCTCAAATTTCGTCATGGCCGCGCAGGCGGCCACCCAAGCAACATGCGATGGCACACTAAAATAACTTAACGGCATGGACCATCAGCCGTTGTGTTCCGCTGAAGGAAATCAATCGCACCTTGCTTGGTGGCCGCCTGCGCGGCCATGACGGACGTGAGGAGCTTCGACGAAAACTCACTACTCACTATTCACTATTCACTATTCACTATTCACTATTCACTATTCACTGCAAAAAAACACCACTCGGGAGGATACCACCATGACCAATTCGAAATTTTCACGCCGCTCCATACTGAAGGGCACGGCTGCTGCCAGCGCCGGCATCATGGGCAGCACAGATCTGCTGCAATTCGCCAAAGCCTGGGCACAGGACGCTCAGTGGAAACCGGAAGCCGGTGCCAAGCTCAACGTCCTTCGTTGGAAGCGCTTTGTGCCCGCCGAAGATGAAGCGTTCATGCAGATCGTGGCCGCCTTCAGCAAGGCCATGAACATCGAAGTCAACATCACCAACGAAAGCTTCGACGATATTCAGCCCAAGGCGTCGGTGGCGGCCAACACCGGCCAAGGCCCGGACCTCGTGTGGGGCCTCCATTCGCTGCCGCATTTGTTCCCCGACAAAGTCGCCGACCTCAGCGACGTCGCCGATTACCTCGGCAAAAAATATGGCGGCTGGGTTCCGGCGGCCGAAGGCACCTGCAAGAAAGATGGCAAGTGGATCGCCGTCCCCGTTGCCTTCAACGGCGGCTATATGAACTATCGCATCAAAGCCATGAATGACGCCGGCTTCAAGGAATTCCCCAAGGATACGGCCGGCTTCCTCGAACTTTGCAAAGCCATGAAGGCCAAAGGTACGTTGCCCGGTTTCGCGCTTGGCCACGCCACGGGTGATGCCAACGCGTGGCTTCATTGGGTGTTGTGGTCGCATGGTGGTTATCTGATCGACGCCAACAATGCCGTCTCGATCAATTCACCTGAAACTGCCAAGTCGCTCGAATACTGCAAAGCCCTCTACGAGACGTTCATCCCCGGCACCGCGTCGTGGAACGATAGCTCCAACAACAAGGCCTTCCTCTCGGGCGAGTTGTACCTCACCTCCAACGGCATCTCGATCTACGCTGCGGCACAGGCCGCTGGCAAAGGTGGCGACGCCAAGCAGCAGGCCATCGCCGACGACATGGATCATGGTGCCTTCCCGATCGGCCCGGTCGGCAAGCCGCAGGAGCTGCAGCTCTGCTTCCCAATCCTGCAGTTCCAGTATTCGAAGGTGCCAAATGCCGGCAAGGCGTTCATTGCCTTCATGATGGATGCCGCGCAGTATGGTCCGTGGTTGTCGGCCGCCGTCGGTTATCTGACGCAGCCGCTCAATGAATATGAGAAACTGCCGTTCTGGACCGCTGATCCGAAGCGCACCGTTTTCCGCGACGCCGCCAAACGTTCGCTGACCGCCGCCGGCATCGGCAAGATGGACGAGAAGGCGGCATCTGCCATCGCCGACTTCATCGTCGTCGACATGTACGCCAACTACTGCACCGGCGGTGCGGACCTCAAGGGCGCGATCTCCCAAGCCGAACGCGCCGCCAAGCGCCTGTATCGCTGAAATCAGCCAACGCGGCGGGTCGGCAAGTTGCCGGGTCGCCGCGTATAAGCATTGGCGCGCTGCGTTGTGAGCGGCGGCTGTGCCGTCTCCTCGGTGTCGTCTTAAGTCTTTTGCCTGGATCTGGCCGTTGGACTATTGGAGCCCTGGGACTCGCCCGCAAATTCTTGCGGAAGGCTCGGTCGCAGCACAAGTCCGGGGATGACAGGGTGGGCGTTGTGATGCTGGCCATGCGCCTTACGGTGGAAGCGAGCGACGCGCTCAACCTTTACTGGCATTTTGAACTACGTAACCGAAAGCTGTCTGACGAATGACAACCGTCCAATCCTTCGACGCTAAACCGCGCCCTGCCATGCGCGAACCCACGCGATGGGAGCGCCTGCGCTCGAACCGTGATTGGCTCGGCTTCTGGTTCATGGTTCCGTCGATGGGACTGTTGACGCTGTTTCTCGCCTACCCGCTGTTTCTGGGCGTGTGGCTGTCGTTCACCGACACCAAGATCGGCCGCGCCGGCAAGTTCATCGGCTTGGAGAACTACGAGTGGCTGCTTGACGACAAGGTGTTCTGGCTCTCCGTCACCAACACCATGCTCTATACCGTTGTCGCCAGTGCCGCGAAGTTCGCCATCGGCCTGTATCTGGCCCTGCTGCTCAACAAGCACATGCCGTTCAAGGCCATCATCCGCGCCATCGTGTTGATCCCCTTCATCGTGCCGACCGTGCTGTCGGCCATCGCGTTTTGGTGGATCTACGACAGCCAGTTTTCCATCATCTCGTGGATGCTGAGAAAAATGGGCTGGATCACTGTCAATATCAACTTCCTCGGCGACCCCTGGAACGCGCGCTGGTCGACCATCTTCGCCAACGTCTGGCGCGGCATTCCCTTCGTTGCCATCACCTTGCTGGCCGGCCTGCAGACCGTTTCGCCCTCACTCTACGAAGCTGCCACACTCGACGGGGCATCGGGCTGGCAGCGCTTCCGCTACATCACCTACCCGATCCTGACGCCGATCATCGCGGTGGTCATGACGTTCTCGGTGCTCTTCACCTTCACCGACTTTCAGTTGATCTGGGCGCTTACCCGTGGCGGCCCGGTCAACGCGACACATCTCATGGCGACGCTGTCGTACCAGCGCGCCATTCTCGGAGGCAACATGGGTGAAGGCGCTGCCATCGCCACCGCCATGATCCCGTTCCTCATGTTCGCAGTGCTCGTTTCATGGTTCGGTCTGCAGCGCCGCAAATGGCAGCAGGGAGTTGGCAATGACTGACGCAACCCAATCCGGCGTCCGCGTCGAGCAGCCTTCCGTCGCGCGCGAAGACAATGCCGAAGGCATGGAGTTCCTGGAGACGTTCAAGCGGCGTCTGGTGTTCACGTATCTGCCGCTCGGCATCATCATTCTCGTGCTGCTTTTCCCGTTTTACTGGATGGCGCTCACTGCGGTGAAACCGGACGAGCAGTTGCTCGACATGGAAACGTTCAGCCCGTTCTGGACCTGGTCGCCAACGTTCAAGCACATCGACAAGCTGCTGTTCCACTCCAATTATCCGAAGTGGCTGTGGAACACGATGTATGTGGCTTCGGCTGCGACAGCGTTGTCGCTGTTCGCCAGCGTGCTCGCCGCCTACGCCATCGTCCGCCTGCAATTCCGCGGCGCGCAGTTGGTCGGCGGGCTGATCTTCCTCGCCTACCTCGTGCCGCCGTCGATCCTGTTCATCCCGCTCGCCTCGATCATTTATCAGTACGGCCTGATCGACAGCCCGCTATCGCTGATCCTCGTTTATCCCACCATCCTCATTCCGTTCGCGACGTGGCTGCTGATGGGTTACTTCAAGTCGATCCCGTTCGAGCTGGAAGAAAGCGCGCTGATGGACGGCGCGACCCGCTTCCAGATCCTTACCAAGATCGTGTTGCCGCTCGCCGTGCCGGGCTTGATCTCGGCGTTCATCTTCTGCTTCACGCTGTGCTGGAACGAGTTCATCTACGCACTCACGTTCATTTCGACTACCGGCAACAAGACCGTGCCGGTGGCCATCGTGAACGAATTCGTCGACGGCGATATCTATCGCTGGGGCTCGCTGATGGCTGGCGCTCTGGTCGGTTCGTTGCCGCTTGTCATCCTCTACACCTTCTTCGTCGAGCACTACGTCTCTGCCATGACCGGTGCCGTGAAGGAATGAGCAGCCGGCGGCGTTGGAGAGTAAACACGGGGGCAACGACATCATGCGCGCTTTCACAACTCTCCGCAGTCCGCTGCACACCACACTCGGCCTGCTTGCCGCAGCGTTCGCGCTTGCCACGTCCGCTCTCGCGCTCGACGGCCCAATGCCCAAAGAAGCCGACTGGATCGCCAAGGACTTCAAGTTCCACACCGGCGAAGTGATGGCCGAACTCAAGCAGCACTACACCACCCTCGGCGATCCCTCCGGCCAGCCCGTGCTTATCCTGCACGGCACGACTGGCTCCGGCACCGGGCTCCTGGCTGCCGGTTTTGGCGGCGAATTGTTCGGCCCCGGCCAGCCACTCGACGCCGCCAAATATTATATCATCCTCCCAGACGCCATCGGCCATGGCAAATCCGCCAAGCCCTCCGATGGCCTCAAGGCAAAATTCCCGAGCTACGATTACGACGATATGGTCTCGGCCCAATATCGCCTGGTGACCGAAGGCCTCGGCATCAAGCATCTGCGCATGGTGCTCGGCAATTCCATGGGTGGTATGGAAACCTGGGCCTGGGCCGAAGCCTATCCCGACTTCATGGACGTCGCCGTGCCGATGGCCTCACAGCCGACCGAGATGGCCAGCCGCAACTGGATGCTGCGCCGCCTGATCGTCGACAGCATCCGCAACGATCCCGACTGGAACGGCGGCAACTACACCACGCAGCCGAAGTCCGCCCGCACCGCCAGCGTCTTCTATGGCATCGCCACCAACGGCGGCAGTATCGCGACGCAAGCCGCAGCGCCCACCCGTGCCGCAGCCGACAAACTGCTCGACGAGCGCCTCGCTGCGAATTTCGCAGGCGACGCCAACGACACGCTCTACCAGTGGGACGCCTCGCGCGACTTCAACCCCGCGTCCGGACTTGAGCGCATCAAGGCCACCCTACTCGCCATCAATTCAGCCGACGACGAACGCAACCCACCCGAGACCGGCCTTACCGAGCGCGAGTTGAAGCGCATCAAGAACGCCCGGCTGCTGCTGATTCCCGCCGGGCCGGACACGCGCGGACACGGCACCACAGGCATGGCAAAATTCTGGAAAGAGGCGGTCCAGGACTTGCTGGCGACCGCAGCGAAGCTGCCGCAATGAGGCGGATCAGACCTACGACAGCGGCGAATCTCCCTCCAAGCTCATCAAGAGCGCCCGTATTTTCGGCTCAAAATGCTTACTCATAAAAAAGGCGAGCGCAATCAACCCCACTAGAAAAACGATCCCTGACGTCGGCGCGGATATGTAGTCGATGGTCCCGAGTTCATTGCGCTGGATCGATTCGATCAGTCGCGCGATCGGCTCATGCAGGACATACATCGGATACGAGACGACCCCGCACAACTTGAACAACTTGACGGAGATCGGATCAGGCCGCGCACTCAAAGCCCACATGACTATGAAGGGAAAAATATAAACGTCCACAAGGATGTCCCAATACCGCCCGGACGAAATTGCTACCGGCCCGATCAGCACAATCGCCGATAACAGCAATAATCCCCAAGCTATGGCGGTCTGGCGCGGCGCGCTCGAAGCGCTCGGCGCTTGTCGGGATCGATGGTGACGTAACAGCAGAACGCCGCAGTAGAATGAAAAGAAACACCGCAGCATGCCGATTGGCATTAGCAATACCGTCGAACCCTTGTCGAGATTGTGCGACGGATAAATGACTACAGCTAGGATAATAAGTGCGCCAGATGCGAGAACAGCGCCGAACAATCGCACGCCGACGAGATATCTGATCGCGACGAAATAGATGACGTTCATGGCGATTTCGAAGAACAAGGACCACGCCGGACCGTTCAACGGAAAGATCAACCCTAAGCCGTCGGGATTTGGAATCAATGCGACGGTCATGATGTAATGGAACAGGGCAGCGGCGGGCGCGTCATGTTGCATGAAAAGCGAGATGCCCAGGCCGATCAGCGTTCCAACTGCCAGCATGGGACACAGCCTTGCCAACCTGATCCACATAAACTTGCTCAGCGACATGCCATTCAATATTTTTGCTTCGTAGGCATTTGCAACCACGACCCCGCTCAGGATAAAGAAGAGGTCGACGGCAAGGTATGATTTTACAAACGATAGGCCTCCGAACATCGGTGCTGAATGACGCATCGCAACGAGTACGGCCGCCAACCCCCTGATGCCATCAAGCACCGGAAATACGGCGTGACCGCGCGGGGGCACCGTGGACGCTGTTGCGGTTGTCAAGATTGGCGCCCCTAAAATGAGCGGTCAAATAATTTGTCGGCCGTAATTTGAGTTGATACAGGTATTGAATATGGAAAGGTGAGTTTCAACAAATATTGGTTAGTTCAAACCACCCTGCATAAGTTCTGGCTTATGCAAGGTGGGATTCGCGTACGGAGTTGGTGGGGCGGCTGCGCGCGATTTTTGAAATTAACTATATGTTGCGGATAGATGTCAGTCGATTGTTCGAAATAGGTTGGCTTTACTCAGCACGGGTCACATTCGGTGATGCGCGTGCGCGAACCGATGCAGACCTCGGTGCTCTCCATGAGTATGCGCATCACCCCCGCAGCACCGACACATTTTCCCACGTCCGCGCCGCGTCGGCTGCTTGCAGATAGCTCGCGACGATCTTGCCCGACAGCGTGTCCTTGTCGGCGATACGCTTAAGGGCAGCCTCGGCGGCCGTGCGCGCGGCGGCAATCACATCGGCCGGAAACAGCATCGGTTTTGTGCCTCCCGATATCAGGTCTTTCAATGCGCGGCCGTTGGCGATCTCCGCTTCGCCCAGCGCGATGTCATGTTCCATGTGACACGCCGCCGTGACGATCAGCTTCAAATGCTCCGGCAATTCTTGCCATAGCTTCAGGGAAATCAACGTCTCGCTCACGCCATTGGGCTTGTTGAAGCCCGGAAACGCATAGAATGCCGCGATCTTGTTGAGCCCCAAAGGCTGATCGTTGACGGGTGCCAGCAACTCGACCGCATCTATCAAGCCACGTTCAAGCGACGCGTAGGTATCCGACGGCGGAATGGCGATCGCAGTCGCCCCCAACCCGTAATAAACTTCGCCCCCGAGCCCCGTTGCCCGGATCCGCAAACCCTTGATATCGGCCAACGACCCGATCTCACGCCTGAACCATCCGCCCGCCGACGGCCCCGTATTGCCCCCGACAAGCGGCTTGACGCCCTGCGTCGCGTAAAGCTCATCCCACAACGCCTGCCCGCCACCCGCCAGCCAACCGATGTGCGCCTGCGGCGTCAGTCCGAACGGCACAGTGGTGAACAGCGGTGCCGCCGCCATCTTACCCGACCAGAACAGCGCCGCCGAATGCGCCATTTCAACCGCGCCCGACGTGATCCCGTCGAGCACGCCGAACGCTGGCACGATTGTGCCAGCGGGAAAAACCTCGATGGCGATCTCGCCCTGGCTCATGGCGTTGATGCGTTGCGCCAGCCGTTCCGCCGATACGCCCGGCCCCGGCAAATTCTTGCTCCACGACGTCACCATCCGCCATTTGCGTGGGTTCGTCTGGGCGCGCGCGACCGCGGGTGCGGCGACCAAAAGAGGCAGCGTTCCGAGCAGCGCACGGCGCGACGGTTTCATATTCGATTCTCGATTGTTTTCTATTTCGCCGGAGCACAGCTCGGTCGACTTGCATCACCGCCCCAAAAAACCGGCCACGTCTGGTGCCGCTATTTCTTCCGGAACTGATCGAGACTGACAACTTTAGCGCTGTCGTTGGCAGTTTCTACGAGACGGGGGCCCGACTTTGCGGGCACCGCGTCGGCCCCGACATCGGCAGAGCTGAGCAATGGAGAGGCATCCGCCTTTCGCTCCGGCGCAGTCGGTAGGCGCGCAATCGTTTCAACAGCCGGCTGATCGCTGGCTGCATCTGTCTTCTTCCGCGTTGTCTTTTTACGTTCGGTCTGTGGACGCTCGCCACGCTCACCTTGGGTTTTGCCATTCGCGCGCATCCCGCTGCGTGCCCCCGTGAAGCCCATCACTTCGCCGCCCTGCGTCGGCCGGCTTTCGGTCGATTCCTCGAACTGCAGGCCGTAAGGGACGCTCGGATCGAAGAACATGCGCACGGCTGAAAACGGAATCTGCAAGCGCTCGCGAATGCCATCGAACGTCAACTTCACTTCGAACCGATCCGCCAGCAC
>JANXYD010000109.1 GCA_025350265.1 Hyphomicrobiaceae bacterium
GATGATGCGCTTCAAGGACACCGACAAGATGCTGGCCGAAGCCAACAGCCTGCCGTTCGGTTTGGCCAGCTATGCCTTCACCAAGAACGGCCAATTGGCGGCCAAGGTCGCCGACGCACTGGACAGCGGCATGGTGTCGATCAACCACTTCGGCATCGCGCTGCCCGAAACGCCGTTCGGCGGCGTCAAGGATTCGGGCTTCGGCCACGAAGGCGGTGTCGAAGGGCTGAATGCGTATCTGAGCGCGAAGTTCGTGAGCTATATGGGTTGATGTCGCAAGCATTTGCAGAAAGCCGAGCCAAGAGGTTTGGCTTTCTGCGATTAGCTCAGCCTAATTACCGTTGACGTTTAACAGCCCGTGAAATGTCCACATGGCTTACCTTTCTGCATTTGGGCGAACCCCGCTTTCGGACGGCTGCATTGTACGCTATTGCCGGCTCCATTACATCGCCGAAGGATGCACCCATGCCCCGACCTCTCCTCATCGCGCCTTCGATCCTGTCGGCTGATTTCGCGCGGCTCGGCGAGGAAATCCGCGCCATCGATCAGGCCGGCTGCGATTGGATCCACGTCGATGTGATGGACGGCCATTTCGTGCCCAACATCACCATTGGCCCGGACGTGGTGCGCGCCATCCGGCCGCACACCAACAAGATCATCGACACGCATCTGATGATCGCCCCCGCCGATCCGTATCTCGAAGCCTTCGCCAAGGCCGGATCGGATATCATCACCGTGCACGCTGAAGCCGGTCCACATCTGCATCGCTCGTTGCAGACCATTCGCGCGCTCGGCAAGAAAGCGGGCGTCTCGCTAAATCCGCACACTCCTGAAACCATCATCGAGTATGTGCTCGATCAGCTCGATCTGGTGTTGGTCATGAGTGTCAATCCAGGCTTCGGTGGGCAGGTTTTCATCCCCGCCATGGTCGACAAGATCAGCCGTGTGCGTGCGATGATCGGTGCTCGCCCCATCCATCTGGAGGTCGACGGCGGCGTGACGCCATCGACCGCGCAGCTCTGCACGTCAGCCGGGGCCGACGTGCTGGTCGCCGGCTCCGCCATCTTCAAGAACGGTGCCTACGCCGCCAATATCGCCGCGATCCGCCACGCCTGCGCCGCATCGCCGCAAGCCTGACCGGCATCGCCGTCTCAAACCATGGCCGTCGTCGCACGCGCTCGGTCGACCGCCATTGCCGCTCCCAGGCCGATCGCAGCCATGACGGCCATCGCCAGATAGGTCATTCCCCCGGCAACCGGATAAAGCTGTGCTGAGATGGCCGTCGCGGTCACGATGCCGAGCGTGGCAACCAACGCATAGAGCGCCTGCGCGGTCGCGGCACGGTCGATCGGCGCAAGCCGCGTGATGACGTGCATCGCGCCAAGGTGCGAGGCACCGAACGTCAACCCATGCAGCACCTGCAACGGCACCAGCACGCTCAACGGCGGATCGAACGCCATCATCACCCAGCGGAACACCGCCAAGGCCGGTCCGATCATCATCAACTCGACCGCGCCGACCCGGCGCACCGCATCTTTCGACCAGAAGAACAACGCGATCTCGGTCAGCAAGCCGATGGCCCACAGCGCGCCAAACCAACTCGGCTCAAACCCCTGTTTCTGCCAGTGCAGCGTGCCGTAGGCATAGAACATGCCGTGCGCACCCTGAACCGCGCCCGCCGATAGCAATACCAGTCGTAATTGTGGATCGCGTAACAAGGTGCGCGCGTCGGCGTACGTCAATGATTTCAGCACCATGCCACCCGCTGAGGCAACGCTGCGCGGCAACAGGCAACTGACCGCGCACGAAACAGCCGCACCCACCGCCAGCACCACAATAAGCACGTCGGTTCCGCGCCGGCTCGCCAACCAGCCCGCCCCGAGGTTCGCCGTCACGAATGCCGCTGAGCCCCACAATCGCATGCGGCCATAATCGTGGCCGTCGCGCCGCACGCTCGCCATGGCAATGGTTTCGACCAGTGGCGCTGCGGTATTGCTCACGGCGACGAGCACCATGCCCAGCAACGCCATCGCAAATCCGGTCGTCTGCGACAGCAGCACGAACGCTGAGAGGCCGAGCCCAGTCAGCATCATGGTCAGCTCGCGATGCGCCAGCCGCCGATCGGCTTCGAACCCGACGAACGGTGCCGTGGCGCTGCGCAGTAGTTGCGGGACGATCGTCAGGACGCCGATTTCGCCCACCGTCAGCCCCTGCGCGCTCAGCCAAACCGGCATGAACGGCGTCGTGACGCCTGTAACGAAGAACATCGCGGCGAACATCATGGCGATGCGCACGGGCACGACGAGTTGCGGCTTCCACGACGAGGGCGCTCCCTCACGCATTGATGATGGCGCTGAAATCGGCGGGATCAACATTGCCGCCCGACAGCACTGCCACCACCACCCGCCCCTGCGTCGGAATTTTCTTGGCCAAGACCGCCGCCAGCGCCGCGGCCCCGCCCGGCTCCACCACCAGCTTCAATTCGAGAAACGCAAATCGCATCGCCGCCCGCAACTCGTCGTCCGTCACCACCAGACCGCCGCTGATGGTGTTCTGGGCGATCGCGAAATTGATCTCGCCGGGTGAGGGGGCCATCAACGCGTCACAGATCGACCCCGACAGCGTGACGTTGCGCTCACGCCTGCCGCTTTTGAGCGATCGCGCGAAATCGTCGAACTCAGCCGGTTCGACACTATAAACCTCGGTCGCAGCGCTCGCAGCTTTCACGGCCAACGATATACCCGTCACCAAGCCGCCGCCCGAACAGCACACGATGACCGCGTCGACAGCCGCCCCCACCGCCGCCGCTTGCTGCATCAATTCGAGCCCCACCGTTCCCTGCCCCGCGATGACGTTGAAATCGTCGAACGGGTGGACCAAGGCGGCTTTCCGTTGCTCGCAGAGCCGGGCTGCGATCGCGTCGCGGTCTTCGGTGGCGCGATCGAAGGTGACGACCTCGGCACCGAATGCCTTGGTGCGCGCCAATTTCATCTTCGGCGCATCGGCCGGCATGACGATGACGGATGCCATCCCACACAGCGTGGCAGCGGCAGCCACGCCTTGCGCGTGATTGCCCGACGAACAAGCCACGACCCCGCCTGGAAACCGCTTTTTATCGATCTGAGAGACGGCATTGTAAGCGCCCCTGAATTTGAAAGCGCCGACCCGCTGCATGGTCTCGGCTTTCAGCAGGACGCGGCCGCCCGCCAGCGCGTTGAGCGCGGGATGCTCGATCAGCGGCGTGACGACAGCCAATTGTCCGATGCGCTCGCGCGCCGCCCGGACGTCGGCGATGGTTGGGACGTGCAGGCCGGTTTTGGAAATCGGTTGGGACATGGTTCACCTCGACGCAGCCACTGGCGTGGCAAAGTCCTGTGTTTTGCGCCGCTGTCAACTCGAACCCGCGCGGGTATGCATCGGAATTCGATCGTTACGCTTATGACCGCGCTGAAAATTCAAAAACCGACCTGGTTTCCCAGATCGGTTTTCTTGAGATCCGGATGGCGTCCCTGAACGTCGCCTTCTACGGGCCTCTGCCAAGATCGCTCTTGGCTCTATCGTCCTGCATATCCCCCGATAGCGCGACGATAGGCAGCAGACATATACCAAATGGCCTACGCCTTGCCTATAGGATTCGTTTCGATTCTTAGGCAAATCACTTTCGCTAGTTGTAGCGGGTGCCCTGGAATCAAGCACTTCCGTTGTGCCTTTTCTAAAATTAACATTTTCCTAAACCGAGTGATATTCTGGACACTTCCAGTCCCGTTGGGACGATGTCGAGCGTTTGCCTGCACGCGGTCGTTTTCGCATCCATCACCGCCGTGAACGTTGCGCCCGAAATCGACAGCGTGAACCCGTTGTCTGTCGTCTTGCCGGTGACGTCGCCCTTGGCCGAATATGTATTTTCGATCCAGTTGCCGGAGACCGCGCCGCCTTGGGCTATTTCCAATTCGGCCGTGCCATTGAAACTGAAGCCCTGACTTGCGCAGCGGATGTTCTGACGGAATCCGGTGGCCGACACCTTGTAGATGACGACACATTTGACGTTCTCGGAACTGCCGTTGGCCAGCACCACCTTGCCGGTTCCGGTCCAGTAGCCGGCCAATTCCTGGATATTGACGGCGGCGACGGCCGGTTGCGACAGCATGCCGAGAACGGCGACGCAACCCGCACGCACCGCATGAACCAACCTTGCTTGAATGACCAGCACCACACCCCCCGACTGCTCACATTGCTTTCGTCCAGTCTGGCAGCCACAAGCTGAACGATCGCCGAACAACTTCGGCACAGCACCCCACCGGATGCGGCTTTGTATCAGAGAAAGCTTACATAATGAAAATTATCGCACCGGGTCAGATGCCGACCTCTGACCTGGCTCGGGTCGCAAGCATATGATTGACCGGCCCGTGACCGCTGCCTAGTCGCAATGTACGGCCTGCTTCCACGGCTGCGGTCACAAATTCGATACCCTCCGCCACGGCATCCGTTCGTGCCTTGCCTGTGGCCAATGACGCGGTGATGGCAGCCGACAACGTGCATCCTGTCCCGTGCGTATTGTTCGTGTCCACCCGACGATGCCGGAACAGCGTCACACCACCTTCATCGCACAACACATCGACAATTTCCGCGCCCGCGCCATGACCACCCTTCAGCAGCACGGCCGCACACCCCAGGCCGACCAGCGCCTTGCATTGCGCCACCGCATCATCGACGTCAGCCGCCTCGGCCCCACCCAGCAGCCGTGCCGCCTCCGGCAAATTTGGCGTTGCCAGCGTGGCCCGTGGCAACAACTCTCGCAGATAAATGGCGATCGCCTCGTCATCCAGCAGCACCGCGCCACTGGTCGCGATCATCACCGGGTCGACCACCAGCTTGATGTCCGCCCGCGCTGCCAGTCGCGCCGATACCGCCCGAGCGATCGCCGTCGTCGCCAGCATGCCGGTCTTGGCGGCCGTGACGTTAAAGTCGGCCAGCACGCTGTCGATTTGCGCCAACACGAACGCCGGCTCGACCGGCATGATAGCTTGGACACCCAGTGAATTTTGCGCGGTCAATGCCGTGATGGCACAGGCCCCGTACACTCCCATGACCGCAAACGTCTTCAGATCGGCCTGAATGCCCGCGCCACCGGAACTGTCCGACCCGGCGATCGTCAACGCCACCGGATCGCCGCCGACGGCCGCCATCAACCCGCTCCCTTTTTGAGGATGGCCGCGCCCAGTCCCTTCGGCGTGATCCAGTCCTCGATCCGCGCCAGCGCCGGCACGTTCTCGATCAACCACTGTCCCGCCCAACCGATCGACCCGGTCAGAAACAGCAACCCGGTAACAACGAGGGCTGCGCCCATCACCATCTCGACGTGGCCGAGATGTCTGCGGAACCGCGTGAAGACAGCCAGGAACGGCCTCACCGCGACAGCTGCCAGCACGAACGGAATGCCAAGCCCCAGCGAATACAGCAACAGCAACGTCACCCCCGCCCTGAGACTGTTTTCATTGGCCGCCAACGCCAGCACTGTCGCCAACACCGGACCCACGCAGGGCGTCCAGCCGAAAGCAAACGCCAGTCCGATCAGATAGGCGCCGGCATAGCTCGCCCCCCGCATGTCGGTTTCGACCCGGACGTGCGTGTACAGCAGAGAAATTTTCAGCAACCCAAGAAAATGCAACCCGAACAGGATGATGACGACGCCG
>JANXYD010000114.1 GCA_025350265.1 Hyphomicrobiaceae bacterium
CTGATGAGCAAGGACGGCGGTTCGGTCAAGCGTTGGGTGCTCGAAGGCACCGATTACGTCTATCCGCGCACGACCAATAAGATCCTTGAGGCCTATCTGCTCGCCAAGGGCGTCGCCAAGGATGACATCTCGGTCAACTACACGCCGTTCGGACATTCCGACTGGCAGACCCGCGTCGCCGCCATCAAGAAGTTCGGCTCGGAAGGCAAAAAGACCGCTGTCGTCTCCACCATCAACGGTGACGCCAACGTGCCGTTCTACAAGGAACTGTCGAACGCGGGCGTCAAGGCGACGGATATTCCCGTCATCGCATTCTCGGTGGGCGAAGAAGAATTGGCCGGCATCGACACCAAGAACCTGGTCGGTCATTTGGCCGCGTGGAACTACTTCATGTCCGTCAAGGACACGCTGAATTCGGAATATATCGCCAAGTGGCAAGCCTACACCAAGAACCCGAAGCGTACATTCAATGATCCGATGGAAGCGCACGTGATCGGCTTTGCGATGTGGGTCAAGGCCGTTGAGAAGGTCGGCTCGACAGATCCGGACAAGGTGATCGCGGCGTTGCCGGGCATCACCGCGCCAAACCTCACGGGTGGCGTTTCGACGATGCTGCCGAACCACCACATCACCAAGCCAGTCTTGATCGGTGAAATTCGCGCCGATGGCCAACTCGATACCGTCTGGAAAACCGATGGTCTGGTACCGGGCGCTGCCTGGTCGCCTTACCTCGAAGGCTCCAAGGATCTGGTGGCCGACTGGGTTGACAAGAAGTGCGGCAACTTCAACACCAAAACGAGCAAGTGCGGCGGTTAAGCCATCCACGACTTGCGCCATGTGTTAAACGTATCGATGCGGCGCTTCTTTCGGGAAAGTGCCGCATCGAGCTTTGACAAGTCCGTCACACCGTCAGACCAGGACCCTTCATGCAACGTGGTGCTCGACATCTGGCGGCCCTGCTCGTGTCCCTTTTGGCAGTTGGAACTCTGGTTTTTTTCTCACAAACGGCATTTGCAGAACAGGACAAAATAGCTTCAGCCGTCCAAAAACTGCTGGCCGATAGCTACGCAGATACAGACGCGGCCATCGGCGATATCGTTGCCTCCGGCGCGCCGCAGGCGTCAGCGTTACTGGAAGCCTTGGGTGAGCGGCGGCTGGTCTTCAGTGCCGAAGCCAAGTCTGTGTCGTACACCGATTCCGCCGGCAAGGTTTTCGATGCGCTCACCGCAGCGCCGATCCCGGCAGTTCCCGCAGACGCGCAGATCGTGCGGGTCAACAACCGGCTGCGCGGCTCGCTCACCGCGGCGTTGGGAACTTTGACATTGCTGTCGCCGGATACTGCCAAGCGATTGGCGGCCGCTGATAGTGTATTCAAATCTCGCGATGCGGCGTCCTTGCCGGCGCTGGAAGCCGCGCTGGCGGCGGAGAAACTGCCCAATGTAAAGCGCGCATTCGCGGCCGCGCGGGCCTCCGTACTGCTCGCCGATCCGACAGCCGATCGCAGCCAACAGGTCGCTGCTGTGACCACGCTCGCCGAGCGCGGCGATCAAGACGCCATGGCGCTGTTGCGCGGCGTTGCGGCCAACGCGCCGGCGCCCGAAGTCAAGCAAGCCGCCGAAATGGCGATGGCCGCCGTCGCGCGAAAATTGCGCATCACCGGCGTCGTCCAGGATGTCTACTACGGCTTGTCGCTCGGCTCGGTGTTGCTGCTGGCGGCGATCGGCCTTGCTATCACTTTTGGCGTCATGGGCGTCATCAACATGGCGCATGGCGAAATGGTCATGCTGGGTGCCTACACGACGTTCGTGGTGCAGGAGGGCTTTCGGGCCTATGCGCCAAAATTATTCGATTGGTCGCTGCCAATCGCCATTCCCGCAGCGTTTCTGGTTTCGGCGGTGGTGGGCATTGCTATCGAACGCGGCATCATTCGGTTTCTCTACGGTAGGCCGCTGGAAACGTTGCTTGCGACATGGGGCGTCAGCCTGATTTTGCAGCAAGCGGTGCGGACAATCTTCGGCTCGTCCAATCGCGAAGTCGGCGCGCCGTCGTATATGTCGGGTGCGTTCGAGATTTACGGCTTGGCCATAACCTACGGCCGCATGTGGATCATCGTGTTCACGTTGCTGGTGTTCGCGGCGCTGCTGGCGATGCTGAAGTTGACGCCGCTGGGCTTGCAGATGCGTGCCGTCACGCAGAACCGCCGGATGGCCGGCTCGATGGGCATCCGCACGAATTGGATCGACGCGATGACGTTTGCGCTCGGCTCGGGCATTGCCGGAATTGCCGGCGTGGCGCTCAGCCAGATCGACAACGTTTCACCCAACCTCGGGCAGAGCTACATCATCGATAGTTTCATGGTCGTCGTGTTCGGCGGTGTCGGCAATCTGTGGGGCACGCTGGTTTCGGCATTCGCACTCGGTATCGCCAACAAGTTGCTGGAGCCGTTTGCCGGCGCGGTGCTGGGCAAGATCTTCATCCTGGTGGCGCTGATCCTGTTCGTCCAGAAGCGGCCGCGCGGTTTGTTTGCGCTCAAAGGCCGGGCGGTGGAGGCATGATCGTTTCGTTGCTCGTCAAGCGCGGCCATTCCATCTCCGATCAGGTGGCGCGCATTTTCGTGGCTGTCGTCGTCGCGGCCATCATCGCCGTACCACTGCTGCATCTTGCCGTGCCGGAGGGATCGTTTCTGCACATGCCGACGTATGTGGTGGCGTTGCTCGGCAAATACGTGTGCTTCGCCATCCTCGCCCTCGCGCTCGATCTGGTGTGGGGCTATTGCGGCATCTTGAGCCTCGGGCACAGCGCATTCTTCGCGCTCGGTGGCTACGCGATGGGCATGTATCTGATGCGCCAGGTGGGCTCGCGCGGCGTCTACGCCAATCCGCTTCTGCCCGACTTCATGGTGTTTCTGAACTACAAGGAACTGCCCTGGTTCTGGCACGGCTTCCAATCTTTTCCGTTCGCGCTGTTCATGATCTTTTTTGTTCCGGGTGTGCTGGCACTGGTGTTCGGTTGGCTGGCATTTCGCAGCCGGGTCACCGGCGTGTATCTTTCGATCATCACGCAAGCGCTGACGTATGCGCTGCTGCTGGCATTCTTTCGCAATGACATGGGACTGGGTGGCAACAACGGCCTGACCGATTTCAAAGACATTCTCGGGTTCACCGTGCAGTCCCCCGCCACGCGCGCGGTGCTGTGCGTGCTGTCGCTGGCGACGCTGCTCGGCTCGTTCCTGCTGGCGCAACGGTTGGTCAATTCCACCTTCGGCAAGGTGCTGATCGCCATTCGCGACACCGAGCAGCGCACGCGTTTCCTCGGCTATCGCGTCGAGAACTACAAACTCGCGGCGTTTGTCGTGTCGGCGATGATGGCGGGCCTTGCGGGCGCACTGTATGTGCCGCAGGTCGGCATCATCAACCCCAGCGAATT
>JANXYD010000128.1 GCA_025350265.1 Hyphomicrobiaceae bacterium
GGTGGTCACTCTCTGCTCGGAACGCAAGTTGTCTTGCGCGCAAGTGATGCCTTTGGTGTCGAGTTGACATTGCGTCATCTTTTCCAGGCACCAACCGTGCGCAAGCTCGCCAAAGTGATCGAGGGTCTCATCATGGAGACCATCGAAAAGATGACTGAAGACGAGGCGCAACTCCGCTCTGGTAATAGTAAGGTCGACGATGGCGAACTCTTCGAGTTGCGAAATGGATCTGTCCGCTGATCCGAGCTTGAGCCTGTTCCAACTCCTGGATCCGAGTGTGCATGCCGACCCATATCCGTTTTATAAGCGGTTGCGCGAAACGTCTCCGGTGCATTGGGATATGTTCATGCACACGTGGGTGGTGACGCGCTACGACGACGTGCTGTCGGTGCTGCAGAATTTTTCGGCCGACCGGACGCCGAACGCAAAGCAGATGGAGGCGCTCGGGCTTCCCGGACTGAGCCCAATCGCGGCTGTGATGGCCAGGCAGATGTTGTTTCTGGACGCACCTGACCATACGCAGCTTCGGAAAATATGCTCAATCGCCTTCACCAGCCGGAGCGTGTCGGTCATGGAGGAGCAGATACAAGCGGTGGCTGATGAACTGATCGACGCCGTCGCCAACAAACGGCAGATGGATGTGATCGCAGATTTCGCCGAGCCATTTCCCGCGATCGTCACGGCTCATTTGCTCGGTGTGCCACCGCAGGATCATCGGCAACTGAAGGCGTGGTCCGCTGATTTTGCGGAGCTGCTGGGAAATTTTCAGCACAACCCGGAGCGGACAAGCCGTGTGCGCAGCGCGCTCGAGGAAATGTCGAGCTATTTTCGCGCTGCGATCCGCGAACAGCGCGACCAGCCCAAACCCGGATTGATTGGCTCCCTGATGCGCGCCAACGTCGATGGCATGCATCTCGACGAGGATCAGATCATCGCAAACATCATCGTGACCATGGTCGGCGGCCAGGAAACGACGACAAATCTGATCGGCAACGGCCTTCTGACATTGCTGAAAAACCCAGATACGTTAGCTGAAATGCGCGACAATCCGGGTATCGTAAAGACAGCGGTCGAAGAGCTGTTGCGCTTTGAGTCACCAAGCCAGCACACCGCACGCATCGCGCCCGCCGATACGCTCATGGGCGGGAAGGTTATTAAAAAGGGGGCAGCGGTCATGGCCATCATGGCGGCGGCCAACCGGGATCCTGAACGATTTCCCGATGCGGACGAACTTAATCTGACGCGCGAGGATAATCGCCATCTGGCGTTTGGCTGGGCGGCACATTTCTGTTTTGGCGCGCCGCTCGCCCGCTTGGAAGCGCGCATCGCATTTACCACCTTGCTGGGCCGGTTGAGCGGCTTGGTTCTGTTAGACGAAAAATTGCAATGGAGAACCAATTCCGGCTTACGAGGCTTGCGCGCGCTTCCGGTCGGTTTTGACTGCAAGGTGGTGGCATGAAGAACGAGCAGCCGCTTTCGCAGGCCAAGCAAGATCTGTTGGCAAAAATGCTGCGTGGCGAAGCGACGGATGTCCGGCGCGAGCCCGAGATCGGCAAGCGAAAAGCCGGCGTCAAGGTGCCGTTGACCGCTGCACAGCGCCAGATCTGGTTGCACGCCATGATGGCACCGACGATGCCGCTCTATAACGAGTCGATCACGTTTCACCGGCTTGGTAGTTTTGACGTCGCCGCTCTCACCCTCAGTCTAAAAGAAATAGTCCGCAGACATGCAATCTGCCGCACCAGTTTTTCGGACGATAGCGCCAACGTTACGCAGATCGTCCATGATGATGTGCCGTTCCACATCGTCGAAGACGATGTCAGCGATCTGCCGCTTGACGAACGCGACGCCGCCGCGCTCAAGATCGGCAGCGCGGATGCGATTGCGCCGATCGATATTCATACGGTGCCATTATTTCGGGCGCGGCTTGTCAAGTTATCCGATTCCGAACACCGGCTGTACCTGACGCTGCATCATCTGATCTTCGACGGCGTTTCGATATATCGCATCGTGCTTCCCGAGCTCGCGGAATTGTATGATCATTTTGCATTTGCCAAAGAGATGCCGTCAACAAAAACTACTCTTGATTATGCGGACTATGCGGTTTGGCAGGTCGATTATCTGCAGAGCGCGAAGATTCAAAAACAGATCGATTATTGGCGTCGGATACTGGCAGACCCGCCGAAAAAACTCGAACTTCCAGCCGATCGTATGCTCAGGGCAGTGGAGTCGCACGCCGGCTCGATGGAAACATTTTCCATCCCGCAATCTCTGTCCGTTCAATTGGTGGCTTTCAGCCATGCGCGCGGCGCGACGTTGTACATGACGTTGCTGGCGGCGTTCAAGGCGCTTTTGCATCGCTATAGCGGCGCTGAAGATATTATCGTCGGCGGGGTCACCGATCTTCGCCGCCGGTCGGAGCTGCAGAATGTCGTTGGCTATTTCTTGAACACGTTCGCCTTGCGAACACGCCCCAAAGCGTCGATGCCATTTTCCCACTATTTAGAGGAAGTCGGAGACGTCGTCGCCGGTGCGCTCAACGCGAGTGAAGTTCCGTTCGACGAAGTCATAACTGCTCTCAAAATTCGGCCCGTCGCCGGCTCGCATCCGCTGTTCAATGTGCTCTTCTCCATGGAACCCCCGGCCGGGGAATTCCCTGACGGCTGGGCGCTCACGCAGATGGATGTGGGTGTTGGCGCGGCGAAGTTCGATCTGTATTTGGAACTTGATGAGCGACCCGAAGGCATCCTTGGCCGCTTCCTCTACAGCACCGAACTTTTCGATAGCGCAACGATACAGCGGATGATCGGGCATTGGCTGGCCCTGCTTCAGGCCGTCGTCGATAGTCCAGATTGCCGTCTATCGGACTTGCCGTTCTTTGGGCCGGACGACGCGCGGTTGCGGAGCAAATGGCGTCAGACGACGACCCACGTCCCAGCCACATCCCTGCCCGCAGTCTTAGCCGATCACGCAGCACGGCGGCCGGAAGCAGTAGCGATCGCTTGTGATAATCAGACATGGACCTATCGACGGTTGGACGAGACGGCCAGTTCGATCGCCACGGCATTGCAGGAGCGCGGCACCAAGCACGGCGCACTCGTCGCCGTTTGTCTCGAACGTTCGCCGGAGATGGTTGCGGCACTGCTGGGGATCTTGCGCAGCGGTGCGGCCTATCTTCCCTTGGACGCCAGTTTTCCGCGCGCCCGTATCGAGCAGATCATCGCAGATGCGCGGCCCGATTGTGTCGTTACGGAACTGGGCCTGGTTGCGGCACTGCCGCGTGATACCAAAGACGTGGTGCTGCTCGACGACCTGCTCCGGTCGCCACCAGGGGCGGGCACCGTTCAGTCCGCGATTGCCGGCAGCGATCTGGCCTATGTGCTGTACACTTCCGGATCGACCGGCAAGCCTAAGGGCGTCGAGATCGAACATCGCGCGCTCATGAACCTGTTGTTTTCGATGCAAGCGGATCCTGGCTTTGACGAGACGGATGAGCTGCTGGCAATAACAACGCTCACCTTCGATATCGCAGCACTGGAACTTTTCCTGCCTTTGGTGTGTGGCGGCCGCGTGACGATCGCGTCAAAGGCGGAAGTGCGGGATCCGGCACGACTGGCCGCATTGATCGCGCGGGCGCGTCCAACAGTTATGCAAGCAACTCCGGCAACGTGGAAGTCGCTGATAGAAGCGGGTTGGCACGGGGATGCGGGTCTGCGAATCCTGTGCGGCGGCGAGGCCATGCCGCGCGAACTCGCCAATCAACTGAGCGAGCGCTGCGCCGCACTTTGGAACGTCTACGGGCCAACAGAAACGACCATCTGGTCGACGTTGGAGCGCGTCGAGCCGGGGCGCGGACTTGTGCCTATCGGGCGTCCAATCGCAAATACGATCGTTGAAATCGTCGACAGTCAGGGGCGGCCGGTCCCGATCGGCGTTACGGGTGAACTTTGTATTGGTGGGGCAGGTCTTGCTCGCGGGTACCGTCACCGGCCCGACCTCACCGAACAGCGATTTGGTGCGCTAGACGGACTTGGTGACACGAGGTTCTACCGGACCGGTGATTTTGCTCGCCAGACAGGAGACGGCAAGCTTTTTTGTCTTGGCAGGACTGATGCGGAAGAAAAAATCCGCGGATTTCGCATCGCCGTCGAAGAAGTCGAGAGTGCGCTGCTCAGCCATGACGATGTGGCGGCTGCCGCAGTGCGGAGTTGGCCGGACGCATCAGGGGAGCGCATCTTGGTCGCCTATCTTGTTGGGCGCGGTTCAACCAAGCCTTCCGCAACGAGCGTACGGCAACGCGTTGCCGAGATACTCCCCGACTACATGATTCCCGCTCGGTTTGTGGCACTCGAGGTGCTTCCGCTTACGTCGAGCGGAAAAATAGATCGCAAGAACTTGCCGGCACCTGAAGCCGAAGCAAACGTGGTCAGCGCCTTCAGTCCGCCTCAGGGTGCCACTGAAGAAAAACTTGCAGCGCTATGGCGAGATATCCTGCGCGTGCAAGCGGTCGGCCGCGATGACAGCTTCTTCGATCTGGGTGGAAACTCGCTTCTCGCCGCCAAACTGCTCTCGCGCATCGAGGTGAATTTCGGGCGTTCGTTGAGCGTGGTGGCGCTCTTTGGCGCGCACCAGCTTGCGGCGATGGCAGCCCGTCTCGAAGGTGATGGCTCTTTCGACGTTTCGGCAGCCGTACCCTTGCAACCGAAGGGTTGGCGCACGCCGTTGCTCTGGCTTAATGGGGGGCCGTATTATTTGCCGCTCGCCCGAAGTCTAGGACTCGACCAACCCTTCATCGGCGTCCCCGTCGACACGACATTGCCCAATCCAAATACGCAATCGGTAACCGAAGTCATCGATCATACGATAAGCCTGATCAAACAGATCCGTCCAAAAGGGCCGTTTTATCTCGGCGGACATTGTGCCGGGGGAAATTTGGCGTTCGAAGTTGCCGTGCGATTAGCGGCTGCGGGCGCCGATATTCCTCTGGTCGTGATGGTCGACACGATTAATCCCATTGAACTCGAGCAGCTCGATCGGGTTTCCTTATTCAAGAGCCGCCTTTCATTTCATTTGCAACAGATGCGGATCGAAGAAGGCGGCGCGCTCAATTATCTGATCAAGAGTATCCGCAACACCTATGACCGGGCTCTGGCCGGAAGAACCCGCGCGTTCGGAAAACCGCCAAGCTACGACGGCGATGTCGTTTTGGTTCAGCGGCGCGAGCGACCGGATGTTTTCGGGGCTGGTGCAGGCTGGCCGCCAGTGGTTGGTGGTCGCTTCCGCGAATATCTGGTTTCCGGAAATCATGGTTCGATGTTCGAACATCCGCATGTGACCGAACTGGCGGCAGTCATCAGAGCAGCGCTGCTGGAAGCAGATGATATCAGGGAAATGAAAAACCGCGCCGGGCAATACGTTCGACAACGAGTGCAGGCCATCGCCGTTTCATGACGTCAAACCTGTTTCTGGGCGGGCCCGTCGCGTGGATAGGTTTTCTGTGCGGAGGTCTCGGCATCAACCAGAAATGGCGTCCCGAACCGGGAATTTAAAAACACTCGGCCAATGAGCAGTCCAATCATCATGACATAGCTGATGGAACCAGTTAATTGCTCAAAAAAGAAAGAGACTACGATCTGGAGCACGAGCAAAGCAAAAAACGACCATTCCTCGGAGCTACGTTTTACGAACAAATTAGCGGAGATGACGGAGAAAAGTATGAGAAATACCGGTATGCCAAAAATAGCGGCAGCGAAAATTAGCCCGTTATGAGGCGTCGCGACGGAGGTGCGTTCCGACATGGCGTGAGAAAAATCGGCGATCGATTGGCCAAGCGGATTTTCGAGCGCGAGCCAAATGCCGACTGCGGAGGATGTGACACGCTCAAGGGCGTTGTCGGAGGCATTGGCATCGTCGGCGAGCCGCGTACCAAGCACATCGAGATTGGCAACGAAAATGAACGCACCGATGAGAGCAACCGCGATCAGTCCGCTGCCAAATCCGCGCCGGTAGACAGGAACCAGCAATCCGATCATGAGAATCAAGGCGCTCGCGGCGAACCCGGCTCGGCAAAGCGTGAAATAGAAGACCGCCAAAAGAGCAGCACCCGCGGCAATCAACGGAATGACCCGACGATCCGCGATATAAAGAAAGGCCGCAGCACTCGATGCCAACACCGCGACGTGCCCAGCTTCATTCGGGTGCCCCCACAATCCCGAGGATCGCGGAGTGTCGCGCACGTAGCCACCAAATTCGGCGGCGTATCCGGCGGTGAGGCCCATTTCCGCGAGGGTTTGCGTTGGAAAAAGTCCGGATGCTACAAGCGCCATCAGGCCTACGGAACCAATGAGACCCACCACCAAGCCATAGCAGAATAAGCGCAGTGCACGTGGTTCCTGGATAACGTAGTTGATCATGACGGCAGCCAAAGAATAGAGAATATAGTGAGCTGCAAGCGTAGCCGTATTCGAATCACGGAAAAGAATCGCCGGCATGAAAAGAACTGCGACGAACACCGAAAAGAGGCCGAGCGACAAGACGCGCGACGTTTCAAAACTGATCGCCAGCAAAACCATGCAACATAGTATTGCGAACAAATCGCTTAACCTGTAACCGTAGGAACCAATTTCCCCATAGCTAACTGCCTTTGCCCCGATCAGAATATTAAATTGGTTGCAAAATCCTGCAAAGAAAGCAAAAGGGAAAAGCAGTTTGTGTACTTGATGCGTCAAATCGAACCCTGCCGGCGGTTGTAAAAGGCCTATCGATACAAAAAAACGAGCGCATTATGAGGCTACACTTGCTGTTCTGCCCGGTCAACGAACTCGGTGTTTTCGATGTGGACGGATTGTCGCAACATCGATGGGATCATTCGGGTTAGGCTCGGCGCGCCGTGCTTCGGCGAACTTGCAAATCACCGTACTGGTGCTCAAACGCCGAGTATCGGCAGTTTTATTTGTCTTCTTTCGTGCGCAACTTGACGGGGTAAAGGTCTCAAGCCGATGTCGAATTGCGAAAAAAACATGAAGTATCGGTTGCGGCAGGCCGTGAGCGATTATGCGACACCAATACTCGTATGGGCGCGGACGAATAGTTTTTATTTTCAGAATACACTATTTTATCTGATTGAGCGTCTTTACGCGATAACCTTGTCGTTTTGCGTGTATCTGGCGCTGGCCCGGGGCTACGGCCCCGAGATGCTGGGGCAGTATAGTTACGTGCAAACAGTTATGCTTTTTGCTGCTCCATTTCTCGCGTCTGGCTCGGAAGGCATCATAGTCAGAGACGTTGTAAGGCAGCCGGCAGCCACGTCCGAAATACTTGGTTCAGCACTTGTCGTGTTGTCGGTCACCGGACTTGTTACGGCTATATTGCCGCTGGTTTACGTGTGGTTCTCCCGTGGCAATTCAGAAGGCTTTATGAGTATGGCGCTCTTGACGGCGCTCGGCTTCGTGCCGATGGGCTTTTTGGTCATTGAGCACTATCTAAAGGCCCATCAGGATGCCGCGATGATCCTGCTTGCGCGTGCCGGTTCGTCGACGCTTGGCGCGGTCGCAAAGTTTTTCTTTATCTATCATCATTACCCGATTCAATATGTTATCGGAGCAACGGCGGTAGAGACCTTTCTGCTGGTCGCAATCCTTTTCTGGGCTGCCGGAGGGCGCGTGCCGCTCCCCCAATGGCGCTTTTCCAGGCCGATTGCCTGGGCGATCTTCGAGCAGAGCTTCCCGGGTATGATCGCCGCAGTGGCAGTGACGTTGTTCTTCCGCGCGAACCACTTGTTGCTGGCGCATTTCTCGGACTTCGAATCCGTTGGACAGTATGCATTGGCGTTCCAGGGCATACAAATGTTCCTGGTGGTGCCGGCGGTGGCTTTCGGGGCCATCTACCCGAGGCTGGTGCAGTTGCATGCGATAGACAGGCCCAAGTACGATCGAATCATGAGATTTCTGTATCTTGGGTTTACCGCGACAGGATATTTACTCACGGTTCTGTGCTGGCTCACGTCAGGTTGGATTTTCCATATGTTTTTTGGCGAACGATATGAGGTGGCGAGGCAAGTGTTTAACGTGTTGGCAGTTGCCAACATCTTCAATTTTTCATGGCAGGTTCGGAGCCGGGCGATTGATTTGACGAACCAAACTCGCTTCCATGCGTGGGTTGGCTTGATCGGACTTGCTGTTGTGACGGCGAGCAGTTTATTTGCCATTCCACGTTTCGGCCCGGTAGGCGCTGCGTGGTGTGTGACGTTGGCAACGGCAGTTGCCGGCGTGGTCACGACTGCTTTCCTTCCTGGCTTGCGTAGCGATGCTATTGCCCAGGCGAAGGCCTTCTTGCTTATTCCTCCGCGGAAATAGGCTGCCTGCTTCGGAGAGAGCCCGGTTGTTCCAATGCATGGGCGAAAGCTGTTTCGTAGGCGCGCGCTGCGCGTTCCCAGGAAAATCCAGCCGCGTTGTCACGCCCGCGGGTGACGAGATCTTGACGAGGGAAATCCGGCGCGAACAGGCTCGATAACTGTTGAACCAGTGCATCGACGTCGTCCGGATCGAACGTCAGCGCCGCCCCCCCGGCAATCTCCGGTGTCGCTGACCTGTCGGAACAGACGACGGGGCAGCCAGCTTGCTGCGCCTCCAGGACGGGGAGGCAAAAGCCTTCCGAGATGGAAGTGACGCACAGGCATTCGGCGTTGCGATACAGGTCGTGCAATTCAGCATCATTTATTCCGGACAGACGGATAAGCATGGTTGTGCTGATCGGGCCCATGCCATCCGCAATCGATTCCCGCGCATCCTCGCCAACGTGGATGACGCGGACGTCAGGATAACGAGAATGCAGGCGCCGCATGGCTTTCCCGAGCACGGAAAAATTCTTGTTATGCGTGGCGTTGCCGACCGCCAGCACGTAGCGATATGCTTTTTTCGGTTTGGCCGACAATGCAGCTTCGCTCGGTTGCAGCGTGCTTGCCTGATATATGACGCAACTCTTGTCACGCGCACTCGTATAAAAACGCGAGAGGTCGTTTTGGGTTGATTTGGAAACAGCCACGATTTGAGTATTTCCCCGCAGCATGATCCGGAAAATAATATCGCTCGTCACCGCTTCGCGCCAGCCGGTGCTATGCGCGATGGTTTTAAAATAAATATCATGAACGATCATGATGCGCGCCCGTCCGCCGCGCGCCGCCCCGTAGGGGTCTATATTCAGGACGAGGTCAATATTTTTTTCTCTGCAAAGCTTTGGCACGCTGAGGAGTTGAGAGAAAACGTCCAGGATCATGTATTTCGGTCGGGCAACGGTGACAACCTCGAGGTTGGTGCCTTGCAACGCGGCGGGTAACTGATCCTTGGTCCACGGCGATCGCAGAATATATTCGTTGTTTGAATTTGCGAGTAAGCGTTCAAGCAGGTTGAACGCCGTCCTCGCCACGCCTGATTGGCGGCCGGTATATTGACTTGGCATATTCACGAGAATTCGATACATGAGGATTGAAATCACTCTAAATGCGTTGTTTGGCAGCTCGGGACGTTTACAGGACGACCATGCGAATTCTTCATTTGAACGTACTTTATCCGCCGGCCGCTTTGGGCGGCGCCGAACGGTTTGTCGCGGCTCTGGCGAGTGAACAAGTCAAGCAAGGACACCAGGTCGCAGTTATAACGATGAGCCGTACGCAGCAGGCTATGGCAGTTGAAGACGGCGTCGAGGTCAATCGGATTGGGCACGGGAATATTTTCTGGTTCGAGGATTGGCCCCAGCATTCCGCGCCAGTTCGTTACATGAACAAACTTCTTACAAACTGGAATCCCATCACGCTGAAGCGTGTCCGTGAAGTTGTTGGTGCGTTCAAGCCAGATTTGGTCAATACCCATTGTATGCTGAGTTTCGCGGTCGATAGTTGGAAAGCTGCATTCGAGCGGGATATTCCGATCGTCCACACGTTGCACGAATATAATTTGATCTGCAGAAATACCAATGCTTTTCGCAATGGCGCGATGTGTCAATCCATGTGTTGGCCATGTTCATACAACGCCCCCAAGCGTTGGATGAGTTCGATGGTTACGGCTGTCAGCGCCGTTAGTAGCGAAACATTGCAACGGCATCTCGACATGGATTTTTTCGGAGCGATCCCGGCCGAACGCCGTCGGGTGATTTTCGGCATGTCGCCAATTCCAGTTCGAGAAAGGACCGAAAGCCTGGACGGTCGTCCGTTCACGTTCGGTTTCATCGGTCGTATCGTGCCTGAAAAGGGACTGGAGGTCCTGCTTCGCGCCATGAAGCGTATGAAGCCGGGGAATTGGCGTCTGTTGGTTGGCGGCACGGCGTCGCCTGTAAGTTATCTGGATGATCTGAAGCGGCGGGCGGCGGGGTTGCCGGTTAAATGGCTTGGCCGGGTCGATGCCGAGAGCTTTTATCCGACGACGGATGTCATCGTTATACCGCCGATCTGGGCCGAACCTGGTCCGCTTATCGTGCAGGAGGCATTCGCGAACTTCGTTCCTGTCGTCGGCTCTCGTATCGGCGGCATCAAGGATATGGTTGAGGACAATGTGACGGGCTGGTTGTTCGAGCCGAACGATGATCGTGGTTTGACGAAGATACTTGATCGTTTGGTTGACGATGGGCGGGACAAATTGCCGGCCGCCGATACGTTCCGAGCGTTTCAGGCGGAGACGACACCGCAAGCGGTCGCAAAAAAATATTCGGAGTTTTATAGGACCGTGCTTGCGAAAGACGTATTGGTCGGCTGATGCGCTTGCAATGAGGTTCGATTTTTGTTGTTCACGGCGTGTTCGACAACGCGCGCAATGGCGGCACGCATCTTGGCCAGGCCATAGAAGTCCTTGGCGCGCGTTTGTGCGGCATCGAGTTGAGAGGGAAGACCGGCCGCGCCGGAAAACACTTGTCGTATGGCATTGACGAGGGCCGCCGTATCGCCGGGCGGCACCAACATGTTCACCGCGTCGGGCGCCAGTATTTCGCGAGCGGCACCAGCGTCTGTGGCAATGAGCGGGGAGCGGACCAGCATCGCCTCGACGAGGGTTCGGCCAAAAGGCTCTGGCGATACGGACGGATGCACGACGATATCGACAGCCTGCATGAGCTGCGGGATATCGGAGCGCTGGCCGAGAAAGTGTACCCGGTCCTGAAGCCCCAGCCTTGCAACCAAGATCTTCAGACTGTTGGCGTAGTCGTCCTCGCCGAACAGCGGGCTCCCCACAATAATGCAGCGCACGTTCGTCAGATTTGCCAATGCGCGTATGACGACATGTTGCCCTTTCCACGGAGCAATGCGGCTGAAGACACCGATTAGCGGGCCGGACGGCAGGTCGAGTTGCCGTCTGAGTATTGTTTTCGGTATCGGATCGGCGTCGAGGTCGAGGCCATTCGGTATGACGTTAGCAAGTTCGGGGTTGCCGCCCTCGGCGACGAAGGCCTGCTCAACTGCCAGCGATGGGGTGATGACGGCGCGCGCGTTGCGATTAGCCAGGTAAACCTGCAACTGTCTCTGCTTCGCGGCGAAATGCGTTTTATCGAGTATGTCATGCAAATGCCAGATCAACGGGCGACGTGCAATACCAGCAGCTAAACTCGCAAGCGTGAAGGCCTTTTGCGAGTTCGCGTAAATCACGTCGTATTCTCGCGCGAGATGCGCAAGTTCGGCGACAACGCCGATCATGCGTCCGGCCATGGGCACTGCACTGATCGCTCGGCTGTCACGCTTCAGTCGTGAAAAGCCCGCGCCGAAACGCGACGAGAAAACGCGCACGCCGCGCTGCTCAAGTTGCTGATTAAGCGCGCCTTGCTCAAATAGGAATGCCGCCGAGCCTGCAAACGCCGGCGCGACATCCAACAACACCATTTCGGCACCTGATACCGTGCTGGTGTGGTTCACGAACAGAACTTTTCTGGGCGTCATCGAAACGTTTCTCTGTGCATTCAATCCGCGACGGAACGGACGAGGTGTTGACGAAAACTCTTCTTTTCCGGCCGCAGATTTTGCAACGTCGGGCGACGGTCGAATTGCGCGCGCTCCAATTCGCGATTGACGGCTGTCATGAACTGACGGCGGAATCGTTGGGTCTCGAAAAGGGCTGCCTGGCGTTGACAAGCTTCGCGCGAAAATTCCGCTCGGCGGGCGATGAACGCGCCCACGCACGCAGCAATCGCCGGCGCTTCGGCTTCGTCGAAGAACATGCCGGTCGGCTCGTCGCCATCAGCAATCACCGTCTCCTTGGCACCGCCTAGGCCAAGCGCCAAAACCGGCGTGCCTTCTGCCTGCGCTTCGACGGGAATGATGCCAAAATCCTCTTCGGACGCAAAGATCAGCGCTTGTGCGGTCGACATCAGTTCGCGCATTTCCGCATCTTCGACGAAGCCCTTGAAGACGACGTTAGACGGCGCGCTGGCTTTCAGTTTTTTCTCTTCGGGGCCATTGCCGACCACGATCAAGTGTTGGTCGGGCATCAACTTGAAGGCCTCGATAACGGCCAGCACGTTCTTGTAGCTGACGAGGCGGCCGGCTGCGAGAAAGTGCTTCCCGCGCGGAGACGGCGTAGGGTTTGCGCGCACGCTGACCGGAGGATTGATGACCGTGGACGCGCGGCCGCACGTCTTTCTGATTCTGCGGGCGATATATGCGGAATTGGCGATCATGGCATCGGCCCGCAAGCTCGACACCGCGTCCCAAATTCGCATCTTATGCAGGATCGGCCGCGCAAGCACTCGCTTCAGCCCGAACAAGCCGCCAGTTTCGCGCAAATATTGATGCTGAAGGTCCCAGGCATAGCGCATGGGCGAATGAATATAGGCGATGTGAAGCTGATCTGGTCCAGTGATGATTCCTTTAGCGACGGCATAACTGCTCGAGATCACCAGGTCATATCCGGTAAAGTCGAGTTGCTCGATTGCGTGCGGCATCAAGGGCAGCAAACTTCGATGAACTTTCCCAATGAAAGGAATTTTCTGGAGAAAGCTTGTTTGAGATCCTTCGTAACCGACCCATGCCCGCTGCTCGTCGTTAAGAACGTCGAACAAGGTGAAGACCTGCGCGCCGGGATAGCAGTGAAGGATTTCCTTGAGCACACGCTCCGCGCCACCGAGGGTGTAGAGCCAGTCATGAACCACAGCAACGCGCATACGCTTCA
>JANXYD010000131.1 GCA_025350265.1 Hyphomicrobiaceae bacterium
GTTGGTCGCGGGGTCGTACGTGCTGGCCGAGATGCCGGCGGGCATGGTGCCGGTGCTGAGCAGGTCGGCGGCCTGCGGGTTGGTCAGCGTGATCGTCGCCGACGTCATATTGGCGCTGTCGGGATCCTCGACGACTGGTGCCAAAGCTGCAATTGACACGGCCGCGCCTTGTTCGGTGAAGCTCGTTGTGTAGTTGCGCTGGTCAGTGGTGACGACGGATTTGAAGTCGTCCCAGATAACATTGGCGCTGTTCGCGGCATAGACATAGACGCGGATCTGGTAGCTGGTGGCGGGCAGAAGCGCGAAGTCTGTCGTGCTGACGGTATTGAGCGCACCCGGCAAAGCACCACCGGTGTAGTCTTTTCCAAGCAAGGTCGACGTCACGAAGTTGTCGCTTGAGACGGCGATTGCGAATTTATAGGACGCCGAGGTGGCGACGTCGCGCTGCAGGAAGTTGATGATCGTTGCGTTGGCGGCCAATGTCGCCGGGGTCGTCACGTCGTATTCAACGTAGGCGCCCGCATTGACCGCGCCAATATACGACGCTGCTGTCACGCCGCTGAGGGTTGCGAAGGTGCCGGGGTAGCTGATCGTGATGCCGGGCCCCGCCGTCTCTTGGCCGGCCGTACTGAAGTACGATGTTTTCAGCGAGGCCGTTTGATCTGCGGGGGCCTGATTGTGGTTGTAGTTGAAGGCTTGGCTTCCGGTCGTAGATTTGCCGTTCAAGTTGAGAACGGGCGGGGTGTCGGCGAGCACTGTGCCGGTGACGGTGGCTGTAGAAGTGCCGCCGTGGCCGTCGCTCTCGGTATAGTTGAAGAACGGAGTTCCCGTATAACCGGCGGTCGGCGTAAAGGTGAGATTGCCTGTGGCGTCAAGCGCAACGGTGCCACCCGTCACCGCGACCGGCGTGCCGCCCGCCGAAATCGGCGAGCCATCGACCTGGGTGACGGTCAGCGGGAAGCTGTTGGGATCGATGTCGTTGGCCAACACAGTGATCACTGCCGGGGTGCCTGCGGTGGTCGCGAAGGTGTCGTTGACGGCGGTCGGCGGCGTGAGCGTGATGGTGCCGGTGACGAGCGCGGTGGTGCTGCCGCCCTGGCCGTCCGTTATGCCGTACGTGAACGACGGCGTGCCGATATAACCGGGGTTCGGTTTGAAGACGAGGTTGCCGGTGGGGTCGAGTGTCACTGTGCCGCCGACCACGAATACCGTGCCGCCGGCCGTGATGGGTGTGCCGTTGACTGAGGTGATGGCCAGCGGCAGGCCGCTGGCGTCGGTATCGTTGGCGAGCACGGGGATGGTTGCTGGGACGCCTTGCGCGGTCGTGAAGCTATCGTTGATGGCTGTGGGGCGTGCGTAGACGTTGCCGCTGACGCTGGTGGCGGCGGTGCCTCCGTGGCCGTCAGAGATTTCGTAGGTGTACGACACGGGGCCAATGAAACCGGCGTTCGGCGTGAAGGTCAGATTGCCCGTGGCGTCGAGCGCCACGTTGCCGCCGGTGACGGCGACGGGTGTGCCGCCGGCGGTGATCGGCGTGCTGTTGACCATTGTGACCGTGAGCGGGAAGGCGTTCGGATCGGTGTCGTTGGTAAGCACGGCGACGGCTGCCGGCGTGCCAGAGTGGGTGGAGAACGTGTCGGGGGTGGCTGTCGGCGGCCCATAGACGGTGCCGCTGTCGGTTGCCGTGGCTGTGCCGCCGTGGCCGTCGGAGACGGTGTAGGTGTAGGACTCGGGGCCGCTGTAGCCGGCCGTCGGCGTGTAGACGAACTGTCCGCTGGCGGTTAGCGCCAGGGTGCCATGATCGATGGCGACCGGCGCGCCGCCAGCCGTGATGGGTTGGCCGTTGACCTGGGTGATGGTCAGCGGGAACGCGTTGGGGTCGGTGTCGTTGGCGAGCGGACTGATGGCGAGGCTGAGATCTTGCGCGGTCGAGAACGTATCGTTCTTGGCAATGGGCGCTGCCCACACGGTACCGTTGACGCTGGCCGTGACGATGCTGCCATGGCCGTCGCTGACGGTGTAGGTGAAAGCGGGCACGTTGCCAGTGTAGCCGGTCGTCGGTGTGAACGTGAGCGTGCCGTCGGTGTTGAGTTTGACGGCGCCATCGGTGACGGCAACGGCTGCGCCGCCAGCGGTGACGGCGGTCGTGCCTATCTTGGTGATGGCGAGCGGGAAGCCGTTGACGTCGGTGTCGTTGGTGCGGACGTCGATCGTGATGGCGGCGTTGGCGTTGGTGGTGAATGTATCGTTGACGGCGATCGGCGGGGCATAGCTCACCGTGCCGCTGACCGTGGCTGTCGCGGTCGCGCCGTGCGTGTCGGTCACGGTGTAGTTGAATGAGGGCGAACCGTTGTAGCCGGTGTTGGGCGTAAAGACGAGGTTGTCGCTGGCATCGAGCGCGACGGACCCGCCCGTGACGGCAATGCTCGTGGTCGAAGCCGAGAAGGCCGTGCCGTTGACGGCGGTGATGGTGAACGCGTCGCCCTGCGGATCGCTGTCGTTCGCCGTGGCCTTGATCGTGACGGGCGTGTTGTCAAAGGTGGCAAACGTATCGTTTGCGGCGGTGACGGTGTTGGCCACGCCGAAGTCAATATTGGAAATGGTCGAGCCGATGATGGCGACGTGGCCGTTGGGGTTTATGGAGCCGCCCGCGGTCGAATAGGTGTGGGTGCCGATGACGCCGTTGGCGTCGGTGACCTTGACGATGTAATCGCCCGGTAGCGCGTTGGTGAATTGATACTGGCCGCTTGCATCCGTTGTATCGGTGGCGAGCAGTTTGTCCTGACCGTTGATCACGCCATCGTTGTTGACATCGGTGTAGAGCTGCACAGTGACACTGGCGATGGGAGCATCGCCAGTGTCACTGATCTTATTGGTGTTGTTGTCCCAATAGACGTGGCCTTGGATCGTTGCCGTGGGTGGCGTCCAGCCCGCCGCGTCGTTCGCGCCGCCGACAGCGGTCGAGCCATCGGTGGTGATGGTGACCGAGGCTCCGATCGCGGCCCCGGTCAGGGGATTGATCTGCTGGATGGCGGTGCCGACCGCGTAGACATTGCCGGCGGCATCCTGGCTGCCCTGGTAACCGGATCCGGCCGGCATGGGCAAGCCGGTGCCGATCGTCGCGCCGGTCGTCGGATTGATGCGCGTTACACTGAGGTCAGGCGCACTGAACGAGAGCAGGTTGTTGTTGATGGGGTCGTAGCCGATATCGCCCCAGTCGTTCGTGAGCGGCAGAGTCGTATTGAGATGGGTGGCTGAAGTGATGGTCGTGCCGCCGTTGGTGAACTTGACTGCATAGATTCCGTCTTCAGTGCCGGAAGGATTGTCGATGCCGAGGTACAGCGTGTTGTTGGCAAACGTGGCACCGCCGAGGCCGACGCCATTATCGGGAGCGACGACGATCCCGTAGGCACCCACATTGCTCGTGATGAGAATGTGCTTGTCATGGATAAAGTCATAGGCAAACAAGGCCGTGTTCGTGGGGCTGCCGTTGTTGTCGGTATAGTAGATGAGGCCATCGGCCTGGTCGACTGCCAATGAATTCGCAACACCGCTAAAGGCAACGCCGCCAACGCTTACGGGTACAGTTGTGACCAGTGAGGCTTTGCCCGTGCCGACGTCGACCGAGTAGATGTTGTTGCCGGTTACGGTGAGCAACGCGCCTTTACCGTTGCTGGCTGCGGCGGACAGCTCGCCGTTCCAGTCTGCGGCACCGATCGATGCGGTGTGGATGGTGCCTACGTGATCTTCGAGCACCCAGTTTCCGCCCAGCGACGCGGCACCGGTGAGGTCGGTGGATGCCGCAACGTCATCGCCTGTCACGGTCGCGAGTGCCTGCACGAAGGCGTGACCGGCGCTGCCCTGGGCGACGTCGCAGCCATAGAGCAAAATGTCGGCGTTGGGCGCGAGTGCTGACTTGATGGTGGCGATGTCGGCTGCGTATCTGCCGGCGAGTGACGCGGTGGTGAGCGTGCCGGTGCCGAGATCGACTTCACCGGCGGCACCGTGGCTGAGGATATGAATGGCGCCGATGCCCGAGCGGCCGGCCAGGTACTGCGCGATCTGGTCCATGCCGTCCTTGGTGGATTCCAGCATCACAACCGTGGCGTCGTGCGGCACATCCTTGAGCAGGGTGGCGATGTCTGCCAAGTTGTTCTCGATGAAGACGATCTGCGTCGGCGCATCATGCGGTGCAGTCGACGCAGCGTTGCGTAGCGACGCAACCAAGGCATCGTGCTGCTGATCGATGGCCACGTGCGCCGGGTCGGCAACAGCTGCGGGGCCGTGGGTATCAACGACTTTGTCCTGATGCTTCACCGCATCGGCGACCAGCGCGACACCGGCACCATCGAACACAACACGTGGCTCCAGCGCCCGATAACTCAAGACCGCCGCAACTCCCGATAGCGCCTTGGATTGCGCGGCAGTCGTCGCTTTGTTCGTCAATGCAGCGTTGGTTTTGGTCATGGTGCGGTTCCTCGGCAATCTTTGATGAGATTACAGAGTTTTACAACTTTAAGATTCAAAAATGATTAATGCAACCATTTTAAGTTGCGGAAATTATTCGTTAATCTAGTTCAGTCGGGGTGTAGCACCTACCAACTCGGCGCAGTTCAACGCAAAAATTTAAGCAAGGGCCACTCGGGATTTATTCCCATGTAACTGAAGTTACGCACGGTTTTCTGACGTGTTGGCCTGAAAAACGGTCTCAGCCGTCGAACGTGGCCCGTTTTGTTGCTTAGAAAGCACTCATTGGTGGTTATATAAAAAAACCACAACCAGAAGTATTGAACGGGGGCGCTACATCAACGACAACCTATCCGTGTAATCTGTATGCGTATGCCTTGCTTGATGCGTCGTTCCGGCAGGCAATTTGAATCCGCTTCTGGCCACCTCGCTTATCGGCCCAACAGCAAATCCAAGTCGGAGTTCAGTTCAATGTATCGTCACGTGTTTTGCGTGGGCGGCCTCGCTGTGTTGAGTGCTGTTCTGTTGAGTGGGTGTGCCATCAGTCCAACCGCCCTAACGTCGGAGGAGGCTTCCATCGGCGCTCAAAATAAATTGGCGCGTGTGACCCAACATCAACAGCCGATCGCGGGTGCGGTCGATCTGCATGAAGCGATGGCGCGCGCACTCAAGTACAATCTCGATCAGAAAGTCGAGTTCTATGAATCATCACTGAAGTTGGCAGAGCTCGATCTGTCGCATTGGAACATGCTGCCCAATGCCGTTGCCTCATCGGGGTACTCGGAGCGCAACAAGGTGTCGGCGTCATCCAGTTATAATCTGGAGAGCAACACGCAGAATTTCGGATATTCGACCTCTCAGGACAATCGCGATAAATCCGCGGACCTGACGTTCAGCTGGAACATCCTCGATTTCGGACTGTCGTATGTCCGCGCGAAGCAGGCCGCCGACAAAGCTTTGATGGCCGAGGAATCGCGCCGCAAAGTGGTTGTTCGCCTGATGGAAGACGTGCGCACCGCGTATTGGCGCGCGTACAGCGCACAACGGCTGTCGAGCAAGCTCATTACGCTGGAGCGGCGGACGCGAACGGCCATGGCCAGCTCATCGGCGCTCGCCGTCGATCGCACGACGTCACCGATCACAGCGCTTACATATCGACGGGAATTGATTGAAATCCAACGCACGTTGCTCGAACTCCAGCGCGAGCTGGCGGTCGCCAAGTTCCAATTGGCCGCGTTGATGAATATCGCACCGGGCACGCCGCTCGTGCTGGCCGCACCAACGGCGATGGCAGCGTCGCCGGTCGCTGAAGCTGGCTCGGCGGACTTGGTCCGGATAGCCCTCGAAAATCGACCGGAGCTTCGCGATCTGGAATACCAGAAGCGCATCAATATGCGCGAAGCCGACGCGGCGCTGCTCGAATTGTTGCCGGGTATCCAGCTCTATGCGGGACCAAATTACGACAGCAATTCCTATTTGCTGAGCCATGAATGGCTTGGCTGGGGTGCTAAGGCGAGTTGGAATTTGTTGCGTGTCTTCCAGTATCCCGCGCGCAAGAACGTCGTCGAAGGGCGTACCGAGGCGCTGGATCAGCGCGCGCTTGCCATGACGATGGCGATCATGACGCAGGTGCACGTGAGCCGCGCACGGATCGCTACATTTAAGCGCGAAGTACAAACGGCTGCCGCCTATTACGAGAACCAGCAGGCCTTGTTGCAAGCGATCCGTGCCGAGCACGCAGCCAATAAGGTCAGCGAACAGACCTTGCTGCGCGAAGAACTCAACGCTGCAGTGGGCGACGTCAGGCTGAACATCGCGCGTGCCAGCCTGGAAACCGCCAAGGCCAATCTGAATACATCGCTGGGACTTGATCCTGCTGCCAGCGGTATCTCGCAAGCGGCATCGGTGGCGGAGATCGCAAGCGTGCTGCGTCGCGAAGGGACCGTTGCCGCGCCCAACAGTCCTTCGTTGGTGCCAATCAGGCTCAGCAGGAATTGATGAAACACAAAAACCATCCGAAGTCGTCGATCGGGCTGGGCGGCGCAGAGCGCGTTCGCTTCCGCCCGGTATTGTGCATGGCGCTGGCTTTGGCCGGTGGCTTTTGGATGCTGCTGTGCGGGGGACTTGGCGGGGCGCGGGCCGAGGGCCTCGCGGCGGTGAGCGGCATTCGTGGGGTCGTCCGGCCGGCCCGGCAGGCAACGATCTCGACCGATGGCGCATTGCGTGCGATCGAACTCCCTTTTCGTGAAGGCACGCGTTTCAAAAACGGCGACACACTCGCCTTGTTCGATTGCCGGCGCCAGAACGCGGAACTCGCGGCCGCGGTCGCCACGCGGCGCGAGGCGGTGCTGACGATGGAAAGTAACATCGAACTCGACCGGCATAATGCGGTCGGCAAGAACGACGTGGAGATTGCTCGCGCCCGCGCCGACAAAACATCGGCCGACGTGTCGGGGCTCGAGACGCGGCTCGACGAGTGCCGGCTGGTGGCACCGTTCGACGGCCGGATCACCGAACTCTCGTTACGCACTTACGAGCGAACCGTGCCACAGCGCCCATTCATCTCGATCATCGACGACAGCGCGCTCGAAATAGAGTTGATCGCAGCATCGGCGATGCTGATGCGGCTGTCGCCGGGAACACCGTTCTCGTTCCGGCTGGATGAGTTGGGCGGACGCACGGTCGATGCGGAGGTCGCTCATATCGGCGCGAGCGTCGACCCTGTCAGCAAGACGATCAAAATCATCGGCCTGATCAAAGTGCAGGATCCGCAAATTCTGTCAGGCATGAGCGGAACCGCCACTTTCACGAGCGAGGCAAAACCATGATGACGCCCGCGCAGAAACGACCAAGCGTTGAACAGCAGTTCGGACGAGACACCGCTGGTGCACGCCCGCACTTTGGTGCGGAAGCGCAAGCCGCCGCGCAAAGCCTGGCCATCGATCCGCAAATCACCGCGCTTTCGCAACTGCTGCGGATCGAAGCGGAAGCGCGCCAAACACAGACCGAGGCGGCGCTCTCGCATCTGATCGCCAATGAAACCCGGAGTCTTGTTCGTGCGCGACAAGCATTCGTCTTTCGGCGCACGTCAAAGAAGACTTATCGTGTCGGAACCATATCAAGCCTCGCGCAGGTCGATCAGAACGCCCCAATGGTCCAATGGCTGGGACGATTGTTGCGTGGCTTAGGCAATGCCGAGGATTGTTCGCGCGTTTTAGAATTTGCACTTCCGGCATATGCCGACCCGAGTGATAGCATAACAACGTCCTACCCATTCCGATTCTTTCTCTGGGTGCCGCTTTGGAGCAGAGTCCAAACAGGAGAGGATGGCGTGCTGCTCGCGCGCGAAATACCCTGGCTTGAAGCGGATAAACGCATTGCCGTTCGCTTGGCGGAAACTTGCGGACATGCGCTGCTTTTGCATCGGAGCCGGCCGCGGCGGCAGAAAATCCGGCTTCCCGTACGAGCAACGACACTGGCAATGGCGATCGCTGCCTGTTCTGCAGGCTTTGTTCCGGTGCCGATGACAGCACTCGCGCCGCTCGAGGTTTCGGCGCGTGATCCGCACATTGTCACAATGCCGACCGAGGGTATCGTGCAGCAGGTCCTTGTCGAACCGAACACGACGGTGGTGCCGGGGCAACGCCTTGTCCAACTTGCTGATACGGTTGCGCGCAACAAACTTGAATTGAGCGAGCGGGAGGTGCTGGTCGCCGCCGCGAGACTTGAGAAGGCGAGCAGCTTATCGTTTTCCGATCCGCGCGGACGGCACGACCTTGGCATTGCCGGCGCTGAACTTGCCTTGAAACAAGCCGAACGCGACTACGCGAAATCGCTGCTCGACAGAACGGTTCTGATCGCACGAAAGGCGGGGGTTGCTGTCTATACGGATCGCAAGGACTTGGAAGGCAAGCCGCTCGCGGCCGGCGAAAAGGTCATGATGATCGTCGATCCTGGCGCGGTCGAATTGACAATCAATCTGGCGGTTGCCGACTCGGTCGTGCTCGAACCAGGCACACGCGTGAAGGCGTTCGTCGATTCCGATCCCATGCGTCCGCTCGAAGCGACGGTTGCCCACGTCGACTATCAGGCACGCATCTCGGAAAGCGGCGTTGCAGCCTATCATCTTGTCGCGGTATTCAAGGCCGGTGACCAACCGTCACCTCAACTCGGCGTGCGCGGCACCGCACAACTGTACGGTCCGGTCGCGCCGCTGGCCGTTTTCATCCTGCGGCGACCGCTCAGTGCCATCAGGCAGTGGATCGGACTGTGACCGGCGCATCCGCAGCACCGCGCGCGCCCCTGGTCGCGCCGCCCTTGCGGCAAGATCTCGAATTGATCGCAACCGCACCCGACATCAACGGCGCGCGGCGTTGGGTGATCTATGATCCGCTGCAGCACAAATTCGTTGCGATCGGGCAAAGTGCCTATGCCGTGTTGCAGGTCTGGGCCGATGGCAAAACGATCGAACACCTCGTCCAAGATGCTTGGGAGAGCCACGCAGAAACGATTGAACCAGACGACGTCGCGCGGTTTATTCACTATTTGCAGTCCAGCAGATTGACGCTCGATGCGCCGGGTGGTGGCTGGCGGGCGCTGGCTGCAAGTGCCGAAAGATCGAAACCTTCGTTCGCCTCGCATCTGTTGCATACCTATCTGTTCTTTCGCATTCCGCTCATGCAGCCCGAGCGCTTTCTGCGCGCGACGCTGTTTGCCGTACGGCCATTCGGCAGCTTCAGCTTTGCATTTCTAATAACCATTTTCGGCACGGTCGGCCTCTATCTCGTGTCGCGCGAGTGGGACGAATTTCGCGCTACTTTCGCAGGCGTTGCAACTGTCGAGGGTGCGGCGTTTCTCGGCTGTGCACTCATGCTGGTCAAGCTGGTTCATGAGCTGGGACACGCCTATGTCGCAACGTCGCTCGGCTGCCGTGTTCCTGTTCTTGGCGTCGCCTTCATTCTCGGCGCACCACTGCTGTATTGCGACGTCACAGACACGTGGCGGCTGAAGTCGTCGTGGGCACGTCTGCGCGTGGACATCGCCGGAATATGCGCGGACTTGTCGGTTGCTTGCCTCGCGACTTTCCTGTGGGCCTTTCTTCCCCCGGGGATCGTCAAGCATTTCGTGTTTTCGCTTGCGACGGCCGGGTGGGTCTTGAGCCTGACGATGAACCTCAATCCGTTCATGAAGTTCGATGGCTATCACATCGCGTCCGACATCCTCGGTCTTGAGAACATGCAGGATCGCGCCATGTCGATCGGTCGGTGGCGGCTGCGCGAGATCCTGTTTGCCCTCAAGGCAACGCCACCCGAGGTCTTGTCTCCTCGCCTTACGACGGCATTGTCGTTCTATGCATGGGCGCTTTGGGTCTACCGCCTCGTGGTGTTCACCGGCATCGCGCTGGTGATCTATCACTTCTTTTTCAAGCTTGCAGGACTGGTGCTGTTCACTGTTGAAATCGGGTACTTTCTGATCGCCCCGTTGGTGCGCGAGCTTTTGGAGTGGTGGAAAATGCGTCACAAAATTATCGTGTCGGGCCGTTCGCTGGTGACACTTGCCGCACTGGTGTTGGCTGTTGCATTCGTGACGCTCCCGCTTTCGACACATGTAAGAATGCCAGCCGTTCTAGCGGCTCCACAATTGACCAGCCTCTACACGCCGGTACCTGCACGCGTTGCCAAAATTCATGTCGGCGCTGGCGACAAGGTCGAGACCGGCACGGCGCTTGTCGCCCTCGTATCGCACGACCTGACGCAAGACATTAAATTGAATCGGTTGAAAGCCGAGGTTGTTGCGCTGCGGCTGGATCGCGGTGCCGGTGATTCCGACGATCGGTCCGAAGCGGTTGTGTTGGAAAATGAGAGGGCCGCCTTGAAGCAACAGGCGGATGGTCTCATTCGTCAGCGCAACGAACTCAACATGAGCGCGCCTTTCGCAGGCGTCGTGGTCGAAATGCTGCCCGCGCTACAGGTCGATCGCACGCTGAGCGCGCGTGAAGCCGTGCTGGTGCTGCGGGGCGGGCGAGGTGGCGAGGTCCAAGGTGCGCTCGATGAGGGCGACGTGTGGCGCCTTAAAGCGGGTGCCGAAGCCGTCTTTGTGCCGAACGACACATCGTTGCCGCATGTAAAGGTGACGATCCGTTCGATCTCGCGGTCGGCCATGGCAACGATCACTCCGCTCGAGTTGGCGGCAAGCCATGGCGGACGCATTGCCGATCGACAAGATGCACGGCGCCAGCCAGTACCGGTGACGGCACAGTACGCCGTCACCGCCAACACGTATGACGATCTGCCAGACGCGTACCAGAGCCATAGCAGCACCGGCGTCATCGTAGCGGTGGGTGCGCCTGAAAGCGTGCTTTCGAGCGCTTGGCGGCAAATCCTCAAAGTGCTTGTTCGCGAGTCGGGCTTATAATACGCCCGCCGATATCGCAGTCGCGATCAGGTCGTTTTACGTTTGGTCGCGAGTGTAACGCAGGCGCGCAAGGCCAGCAG
>JANXYD010000185.1 GCA_025350265.1 Hyphomicrobiaceae bacterium
TGACGAAGTTCTTGCCGCCTTCGCAGGGGCAGATCGTCTTCAACGGGGAAGACATCACGGCATTGCCGCCGGCGGAAGTTGCAAGGCGCGGGCTGGTGCGTTCGTTCCAGATTTCGGCCGTGTTCCCGCATCTGTCGGTCCTCGACAACGTCCGTGTCGCGCTCCAGAGGCAGCGCGGCGGCTCGTTCGATTTCTGGCGCTCGCGCAAAGTGCTGGAGGTCTACCACGACCGGGCGATGCAATTGCTCGAAGATGTCGGGCTGACCAAGTTCGCCAACGAACAAGCCGTATCGCTAGCCTATGGCCGCAAGCGCGCCCTGGAATTGGCCACCACCCTCGCACTCGAACCAGAACTGATGCTGCTCGACGAGCCCATGGCCGGCATGGCGCACGAAGACATCCAGCGCATTCAGGAGTTGATACGCACCGCCTCCAAAGGCCGCACTGTGCTGATGGTGGAGCACAACTTGAACGTGGTCGCCTCGCTTTCGGATACTATCACCGTGTTGACGCGCGGGCAGGTGTTGACCGAGGGCGATTACAAGACGGTGTCGGCAAACAAAGACGTACAGCAAGCCTATATGGGTGTCGGTCATGGCTGAGGCACAGACGCTCGCGACCCCGTCGGCTCAAACCAGGCCCGTGCTGCTGTCGGTCAACGATCTGCAGAGCTGGTACGGCGAAAGCCACATCCTTCACGGCGTAAATCTGGAAGTGCGGCAGGGGGAAGTGGTGACGCTGCTCGGCCGCAATGGTGCCGGCAAAACCACCACGCTCAAATCGATCATGGGCATCGTGCGCAAGCGCCAGGGCTCGATCACCAAGGGCGGCACGGAAACCATCGGCATGGCGTCCGAGCGTATCGCCAAGCTCGGCATCGCACTGTGCCCGGAGGAGCGCGCGATCTTCTCGAGCCTGACGGTGCGCGAAAATTTGATGCTGCCACCGAAGTTGCGCGATGGCGGCATGAGCGTCGACGAAATTTTCGAGCTGTTCCCAAATCTTCGCGAGCGCATTGGCACCAGCCAAGGCACCAAGCTGTCTGGTGGCGAACAGCAGATGCTCGCGATCGGGCGCATCCTGCGCACGGGTGCAGACCTGTTGCTGCTTGATGAACCGACCGAGGGTCTGGCCCCGGTCATCATCCAGCAGATAGGCCACACGATCCGCAAGCTCAAGGAACGCGGCCTGACAATTTTGCTGGTGGAGCAGAACTTTCGGTTTGCCTCAACCGTCGCCGACCGCTTCTACGTCATGGATCACGGCACCATCGTCGACGGCTTCATGGCGGCCGACCTGGAAGCCAACATGCCAAAATTGCACGAATATCTGGGGGTGTGACCGGACCGTCGCAGCAACTCACAAGTGTCATCCCAGGGCTTGTCCCTAGGACCCAGAGTACCACGAACTCCGACCTTCGCCGATTGCGCCCAAGTTCTCGGCACAAGGCCCGGGATAACACTGAGCCTGGGTCGTTTCGTTAAACAAGCAAAGCGAAGTCGTTTACAAATTCCGATCGCCGCACCATGCAGCGACCGCATCAGGAGAGAGAGACGCATGCGTAATTTCAATATCGGCACGATCATGGGCGCAGTCAGCCTGCTCGCGCTGGCGGCAAGCCCGGCACTGGCCCAGTACAAAGGCCCGCCCATCAAAATCGGTGTCATGAACGACATGGCCGGCCCGTATGCCGACATCGCCGGCAAAGGCTCGGTGTGGGCCGCCAAGAAGGCGATCGAGGACTTCGGCGCGGCAGCCAAGGGCATGCAGGTCGAAGTCGTCAGCGCCGACCACCAGAACAAGCCCGACGTCGGCTCGGCCATTGCGCGCAAGTGGCTGGAATCGGACGGCGTCGACGTGATCACCGACGTCAACACGTCGTCGGTCGGACTGGCCGTCAACGAAGTGACGGCGTCGCTCAACAAGGCCTACCTCAACGTCGGATCGGCCACCTCCGATTTGTCGGGTAAGGCCTGCAAGGCGACCACCATTCACTGGATCTACGACACCTGGATGCTGGCCAACGGCACCGGCTCGGCCATTGTAAAGAACGGCGGCGACAGCTGGTTCTTCATCACCGCCGACTACGCGTTCGGCCTCGCGCTGGAGCGTGATACCGAAGCGGTCGTGGTGGCCAATGGCGGCAAAGTCGTCGGCAAGGTGCGCGCGCCGTTCCCGACCGCCGATTTCTCATCCTTCGTGCTGCAGGCGCAGGCCTCCAAAGCCAAAGTGATCGGCCTTGCCAACGCCGGTGCCGACACAATCAACGCGATCAAAACAGCTGGCGAGTTCGGCATCACACAGGGCGGCCAGCAGCTCGCAGGGCTTCTCGTATTCCTGTCCGATGTGCATTCGCTGGGGCTCAAGACGTCGCAAGGACTGACCTTCACCGACGCTTGGTATTGGGACACCAGCGACGCCAACCGCGCCTTCGCCAAGGAATTCGCGGCCGGCAATGACGGCAAGTATCCGACCTACGATCACGCCGGCGTCTATTCGGCAGTGACGCATTACCTGCGCGCGGCGGAAGCGCTCGGCGACGTCAAGGACGGCAAGAAAGTCATCGAGAAAATGAAAGAGCTGCCGACCGACGACAAGCTGCTCGGCAAGGGGATGGTTCGCGCCGACGGCCGCAAGATCCATGACGTGCAGCTCGTGCAGGTCAAGAAGCCGGACGAGAGCAAATATGCCTATGACTACTACAAGGTGCTGGCAACCATCCCGGCAGACAAAGCCTTCCGCCCGATGGCCGACGGCGGTTGCCCGCTGGTGAAGTAAACTTCTCCTCTCCCCATCGCCTTCGATGGGGAGAGGTTCGGGGTGAGGGGCGGCGTTACACTCTGGCTTGCTATCCCCTCCCTCACGACACCGACAAGTTTGTTGGGGCATCGTTCTTCGCGCGGCTGCCCCTCACCCCACCCTCTGCCCGTCGCCAAGCGCGACAGAGAGAGGGAGTTGCGACCAACGAGCCACGAGCCCCAGCATGACCGAAATTTTTGGCGTCCCGACGCAAGCCTTGTTCGGCCAACTGTTGCTGGGGCTGATCAACGGCTCGTTTTACGCATTGCTGAGCCTGGGGTTGGCCGTCATTTTCGGCATGCTCAACATCATCAATTTCTCGCATGGCGCGCAGTACATGATGGGTGCGTTCGGCGCCTATCTGGTTGGGCAATACCTGGGCATCGGCTACTGGCCCTCGCTGATCATCGCACCGCTCATCGTCGGACTGATCGGCATCATTATCGAGCGCACGATGCTGAAGCGGCTCTATCATCTCGACCATCTCTATGGCCTGTTGTTCACGTTCGGCGTGGCACTGATCATCCAAGGCTATTTCAGATATCAATACGGCTCGTCGGGACTGCCTTATCCGATCCCGCCGTCGCTGGCCGGCGGCACGCGACTGACGCTGTTCGACCAGCCAATCATGTTCCTGCCGTGGTATCGCGCCTGGGTGATCGCGTTCTCGTTGTTCATCTGCATTACCACCTGGTATCTGATCGAGCGCACCAGCCTCGGTGCAAAGTTGCGTGCGTCGACTGAAAATCCGACCATCGTGCGCACCTTCGGTGTCAACGTGCCGTTGCTGATCACGCTGACCTACGGTGCAGGCGTCGGACTTGCCGGTCTCGCCGGTGTGCTGGCCGCGCCGATCTATCAGGTCAGCCCGCTGATGGGGGCCGATCTCATCAACGTGGTGTTCGCCGTTGTGGTCATCGGCGGCATGGGCTCGATCCTCGGTTCGGTGCTCACCGGCTTCGGCCTCGGCCTGATCGAAGGATTGACCAAGGTTTTTTATCCCGAAGCCTCCACCACAGTCGTGTTCGTCATCATGGCCATCGTGCTGCTGGTGCGGCCGGCCGGATTGTTTGGCAAGGCAGCGACCACCACGGCCGGCGTCGAGAGCACGAGCGTCGGATCGGGTCTGGATGGCGGCCGCGTGCTCAACGTTGCGATGGCGGGGTTAGCGGTCGTTTTGGCGATAGCACCATTTTTCGTCTATCCGCAATTTCTGATGAAATCGCTGTGCATCGCGATGTTCGCGCTGTCGGTCAACCTGCTGCTCGGCTATGCGGGCTTGCTGTCGTTTGGTCACGCCATGTTCCTAGGCAGCGCCGGATACGTATCGGCACACGCCGCCAAAGTGTGGGGGTTGCCCCCGGAACTCGCGATTCTGGCCGGCACCGCGACGGCCGCCGCCATGGGCTTGGTGGTGGGTGCCATTGCCATCCGCCGCCAGGGCATCTATTTCGCCATGACCACGCTGGCTTTCGCGCAGATGGTTTACTTCCTGGCGCTGCAGGTGCCGTTCACGCACGGCGAGGA
>JANXYD010000201.1 GCA_025350265.1 Hyphomicrobiaceae bacterium
GGAGGGCTTGAATTGGGCAGCCCTGTTCAAGTTGCCCGTGCTGTTTGTCTGCGAAGACAACGGCGTCGCCGCTTTCACCGCCACCCAGTCGGTCACCGCCGGGCCGGGTGTTGTGGCGCGTGCTGAAAGCCTCGGCATTGCCGGTCGATCCGTCGACGGTAACGATGTCATCGCGGTCGATGCGGCGACCCAGAGCCTGCTCGCCGAGATTCGTGGCGGCGGCGGGCCACGTCTGTTGCACGCCAAAACCTACCGCTGGACCGGCCACACATCGACGGACGCTGCCGCCTGGCGCGATCCAGCCGAGGTAACCGCTGCCAAAGCCGACTGTCCGATTGCGCGGCTGCGCGCCCTCCTTGTGGACAGTGGCGCAGGCGATATCGACACGATCGATGCAGCGGCGGTGGCTGAGATGGCGCGCTGCAGAAGCCTGGCCAACGCAGCGCCCTGGGCCGAGCCGTCGACCGCGTTCGACGACGTGCAGGATTGCGGAGCGGTCAGACATGTCTGAGAAGCCATCGATCGAGACAACCCTGGTCGAAGCCGGCCGTCTTGCCGTGCTGCAGGAAATGCGCCGCGATCCTAGCGTCTGGGTGTTGGGCGAAGATGTGGCGCGGGGTGGACTTTGGGGCCAATACAAAGGCTTTCTCGAAGAGTTCGGACCCGAGCGTATTGTCTCCACACCGATCTCCGAAAGCACGATCATGGGTGCCGGCCTCGGCGCAGCTCTGGTCGGCACGCGACCCATTATCGAGATGCGTATTTTCGATTTCGTCATGTGCGCGATGGACGAGTTGGTCAATCAGATTGCCAAGATCCGCTACATGTTCGGCGGGCAGGCGCGGCCGGCGGTCGTGGTGCGCATGCCGCACGGCATGTGGCGCAATTCAGCCGCCCAGCATTCGCAGATGCTGGAGAACTGGTTCGTCCATCTGCCGGGCGTGATCGTGGTCGCGCCGTCGAATGCGGAAGACGAGGCGGGCCTGTTGGTATCTGCGATCCGCTCCGATGACCCCGTGTTGTTCTTCGACGCCAAGGATTTGTGGCTCACCGTCGGCACGATGCCAGCAGGGGAAATCCAGCCGATCCCGTTCGGCAAGGCTCGGCGCGTGCACGCAGGCTGCGACCTCACCATCGTCACCTGGTCGGCGATCGTGCCGAAGGTGTGCGAGGCGGCAACCGCGATGGCCCGACAGGGCGTCCTTGCAGATGTGCTCGATCTCAGAACTTTGTGGCCATGGGACGAAGCCGCCGTGCTTGCTTCGGTGGGCCGAACCAAGCGTTTGCTGGTGGTTCACGAAGCGGTTGAGGTGGGTGGCTTCGGCGCGGAAATCGTGGCTCGTGTCATCGATCAACTCGGGACCGCCAACGTCACCGTGGCCAAGCGCCTCGGTGCGCCGCGCGTGCCGATCCCGTTCTCGCCGCCGCTTGAAAATCAGATCCGCGTCACCACCGACAAAATCGTCGCCGCCGGATTGGCCGTCGCGCACCACCCGATCGCGTGAAAATTCGAACGGTGCGTATCGCCACGGACTGTCACGACTGCGCGCTGGCAACCCAAGGCTGAAAGCGCTACATCGCCACAGCACGAACCGCAAAACCACATTTGAGAGAACGACGGAGATACCCATGACAAATGAGCAGGACGGGCAATTCCTGACGCTGCACGAGTTCGTCAAATCGGCCAAGATGCGCCTGAACCCGATGATCTGGGACTATCTCGTCGGCGCCAGCGAAACCGAGACGACGATGCGGCGCAACCGGCTCTCGCTCGACACGATCGCGTTGCGGCCGCGCGTGTTGCGCGATGTTTCCAAGATCGACACCAGCGGGTCATTCCTCGGCAAACCGCTGCGGTTGCCAGTGCTGTTGGCACCTGTTGGATCGCTGCAATCGTTCGAGGCTGGCGGCGGCGCGACCGCTGCCAAGGCGATTGAAAATTTCGGTGCCGGCATGATGCTGAGTTCGGTGTCCGATCCGGGGCTGGAAGCGGTGCGCGAGGTGGCACCAAAAGGGTGTCTCGTTTTCCAGCTCTATGTGCGTGGCGACGATACCTTCGTCGACAGCTACGCCCGGCGCGCGATCGAGGCCGGATACGACGCCTTCGCCATCACTGTCGACACTGCTGTCTACAGCCGTCGCGAGCGCGATATCGCCAAGCGCTTCGTCAAGTACTGGCGCGCCGAAACCACGGGTATGAACTATCAGGCGGCGCTGAGCTGGAAAGATATCGCGCGCTTCAAGAAGGTGCACAAAATTCCGCTCATTCTCAAAGGCATCGGCACCGTTGAAGATGCCAAGATCGCCATCGAGCACGGCGTCGACGTCATCTACGTGTCGAACCACGGTGGCCGGCAGCTCGATCATGGGCTCGGTGCCATGGACGTGCTGGGTGAGATCGTTGACGCGGTCAAGGGCCGTGCCCGCATCGTCGTCGACGGCGGATTTTCCCGTGGCAGCGATATCGTCAAAGCGGTTGCCATGGGCGCGGATGCGGTCGGTATCGGACGGCTTTATTGCTACGCACTGGCGGCCGGCGGCGAACGTGCCGTGGTGCGGATGCTGGAAATTCTCGAAGATGAGGTCCGCAGCGCCATGGGGCTTGTCGGCGTCACCGAATTGAAACAACTCAATCGCAGCTATCTGAGCGCCAACGCGCGGGCGGTCAACGATACCCACGTCCATAGTGCCTACCCGCTGCTCAATCTCGACGATCCCGGCTACGGGGGGCGGTAACGGCCCTCATTCCCCCCACGTCGCCGGTCGCTTCTCGATGAACGCGGAGATACCCGCCTCGGCGTCGCGCTCCAGCAT
>JANXYD010000273.1 GCA_025350265.1 Hyphomicrobiaceae bacterium
GCTGTTCCAGGTCGAAAGCCGCGCCCAGATGTCGATGCTGCCACGGCTGAAGCCGGCCGCGTTCTATGATCTGGTCATCCAAGTCGCCATCGTGCGGCCCGGCCCGATCCAGGGCGACATGGTGCATCCCTATTTGCGCCGCCGTCAGGGGCTCGAGCAGGTCAAGTATCCGAGCAAGGAACTCGAAGCCGTGCTCGGCAAAACGTTGGGTGTGCCGCTGTTTCAGGAACAGGCGATGAAGATCGCCATCGTCGCCGCGAATTTCACGCCGTCGGAAGCCGACAAGTTGCGGCGCGCGATGGCCACGTTCCGCAAGGTCGGCACCATCGGCACGTTCCAGCAGAAGATGATCGACGGTATGGTCGCCAACGGCTATGAGGCCGAATTCGCCGAGCGCTGCTTTCGACAGATCGAAGGCTTCGGCGAATATGGATTTCCGGAAAGCCACGCCGCCAGCTTTGCGTTGCTGGTGTATGCCTCGGCGTGGATGAAATGCCATTATCCAGATGTGTTCGCGGCGGGGCTGTTGAACGCTCAGCCGCTCGGCTTTTATGCCCCCGCCCAGATCGTCCGCGATGCCCGCGAGCACGGCGTCGACGTGCGCGCCATCGATATCAATTGTTCGCAATGGGACGCGACGCTGGAGGCGGCGGGAGAAGGTTTGGCTTATGGGCGCGCTTGCATGTCCCAGTCGCAGCATCCCCCCCACCCCTGCCCTCCCCCGCCAGGGGGGAGGGAATCTGATCGATGTCTGGGCGGACATGGTGTGTCCCATGTCGCGATAGTCGATCCTTCGGTCGCTCCGCACTCGACACACAATTTGGGGGTCCCCTCCCCCTTGGCGGGGGAGGGACAGGGTGGGGGCGCTGCCGCAGCTGCTGCGTTTGTCCGCCTCCATCCCCGCCACCATTCCATGGCAAATGATATCCACACCACGCACGCAGTCCGGCTCGGGTTCCGCGAAATCAAGGGCCTGCGCGAGCTGGATGTGCAGGTGATCGTCGGCGCGAGGGGACGGGGCTATGATTCCGTGTGCGATCTGTGGTTGCGCACGGGGTTGTCGACGAGCGTGTTGGAAAGACTGGCGGATGCCGACGTGTTCGGTTCCATCGGGCTCAACCGGCGCGATGCGCTGTGGGCGGTGAAGGCGCTGGGCCGCACCGGCGACGACGAGAATTTGCCGCTGTTCACAAGCGTTGCTGCTGGTAGCCGGCGGGAGGCCGATGCACGGCTACCCGCCATGCCGCCCGGCGAGGAAGTGGTGTGCGATTATCGCTTCCTGCGCCTATCGCTGAAAGCGCATCCGGTGCAGTTCATCCGCTCAGAGCTTGCGCGCCTGCGCGTGGTCCGCAGCGAGCAACTAGACCATGTCGCATCCGGCCGCCGCGTATCGGTGGCGGGGCTGGTGCTGGTGCGGCAGCGGCCGGGCAGCGCCAAGGGCGTGATCTTCATGACCTTGGAAGATGAGACCGGCATCGCCAACACGATCGTCTGGCCGAAGGTGTTCGAGCGTCATCGCGCTATCGTACTGGGCGCGCGCTTTATCATACTGACGGGAAAGCTGCAGAACGAGGGCGGCATCATCCACATCGTTGCCGAAAAGATCGAGGATCGCACCGATATGCTGGGCCGGTTGATGGACGTTGACGAGGGGGCAGCCCCGGTGCTGGAACGAACCCTGGCCCGCGCCGACGAAGTCGCGCGCGGCTCCGGGCCCGACCCGCGCCTACGCATGGATGCAGCTATTTCCCGCCAGCGCCGCATGGGCGAGATGGCCCCCGCCAAACCGTCGAACAAAACCCTGCCGCTATTCGACGTCGCAGCCCTCGACGTCCCCGCGCGAGCGACCCGACACGTGCTCCCGAAGGGTCGGAATTTTCGGTAGTGCGGGAGAAGTTAGACAAGCCATCACTGGAAGCGGTGGGCCAGGAGAAGACGCCGTGGATCGTGTTTCGTTGGGTTTGCGCGCCCGTTCCCAGTGCTAAACGGCGCTTCACTCATTGAGACCAAGATTTTTTGCGCTGACAAAATCGTCCTCGGCACGAACGAGTTCCCCCAAATTCCTAAATGCAACACCCCGACTATGAAATACTGAAGCGTTGTCTCGCGATTTCGGAGTGTCCCCAGAAACGGACATCTCAATGCGCCCAAGGCTTCGTGCAATCTTCGCCGTTCATCAAGCTGCTGATCGAAATCGTCAGCAACCATCATCCCAACCCCAACTTCACCTTCAGCCCCGCCAGGGCCACCGCCAACCGCTCCGGCGAGGTCGAGCGCAACACCAGATGTGTACCGAACACCTTGGTGTCGCGGACGAACGGATAGCTGCCCATCGAAACGTCGGGGAATTCCTTCTGGTGGTTGCCGAACATCTCGGCAATTTCGCCTTCAGGGCGGAGCAGTTCGATGGTTTCCGACACCATCTTGCGGCCGGTTTTCAGTTGCGGGGTGACCGCGTCGAGCATCACCTGCATGATGTTGGGGATGCCGGCCATGACGATGACGTTGCCGATCTTGAAGCCGGGCGCCGTCGAGATGGAGTTCTGCACCAGTTCGGAGCCCTCCGGCAGACGGGCCATGCGCAGACGCGCCGGCGTCATTTCCAGGCCGCGCTTGGCGTAGGCGGGTTTCATGATGGCAAGGGCACGCGGGTCGACGTCAATCGCAACGCCGAAGGCCTTGGCAATGCAGTCGGCGGTGATGTCGTCGTGCGTCGGGCCGATGCCGCCAGTGGTGAACACGTAGGTGTAGCGCGCGCGCAGGGCGTTGACCGCGCCGACGATCTCGGCCTCGTCGTCCGGCACCACGCGCACTTCCTTGAGCTGGATGCCGATGGCCGTCAGGTGGTCGGCGATGTAGCCGATGTTTTTGTCCTTGGTGCGCCCGGAGAGGATCTCGTCGCCGATCACCAACACGGCTGCGGTGATGATCTCGGTATCAGCTGTTGGCGCTGCGGTGGTCATGAACGAAGGTCCTGTGTCGGAGGCGTGTAGAACGGGGCTGCCTTGTCCAGGCACACTACCGTTCGATGACAATATATCAAAGTCCACAGTCAGGCATAATCAAGTGCTGTTCATCCGTCTTTGGATTTGAGCGTGCATCTTGCCAAGTCGTCGAAGGTGCCGCACAGCACGGCCTCGTCGTGATAGCCCGGAACCGCTCCGCATGAAATTTCCAACGCCCCTGCTGCGCGGCACGCTGATCCAGCGCTACAAGCGTTTCCTTGCCGACGTGCGGCTGGAGGATGGTACGGTGGTGACAGCCACCTGCCCCAATACCGGCTCGATGATGGGGCTGACGGAGCCCGGGCAAACGGTTTGGCTGTCGACCTCGGACAGCCCGACGCGCAAATACAAGCATACCTGGGAATTGGTCGAGCACGATCTCGGCAAGGGACCAAAGCTGGTGGGCGTCAATACGGGGCACCCGAACAAGATCGTCGCCGAGGCGATCGTCGCAGGCAAGATCGAGGGGCTCGGCGGCTATGGGCTGCTTGAACGCGAACGCAAGTACGGCAAGAATTCGCGCATCGATATTCAGCTCAGCGATCCCGTGCGCGGGCGCGCCTATGTCGAAATCAAGAACGTGCATATGTCGCGCCGCGCGGGACTGGCCGAATTTCCCGACAGCGTGACCGAGCGCGGGGCCAAACATCTGGTCGAGTTGTCCGACATGGTGGCCGAGGGGCACCGTGCAGTCATGCTATATCTGATCCAACGTAACGACGTGACCAGCCTGTCGCTCGCCCGCGATGTCGATCCGCGCTATGCTGCGGCGTTTGATCTGGCAGCGATAGCGGGGGTCGAAATGCTGGCGATGCGATGCAAAATGACGACGGTGGCGATCACCGTCGAAAAGGCGGTGCCGATCCGGGAGACGTGATGCGGCGATAAGTCGTCGGCGTTTGTTCGCCATTATGTTGTCAGGACACGTCCGCACCGGAAAGCAACCAACGGCACCCCCAACCATGGCCACACGCGATGACATCGCCCTCGAGATCACGCCGGAAGTGCTGTTGAAGGCCTACGCCTGCGGGATCTTTCCGATGGCGGAGGCCGCCGACGATCCGGCGCTTTATTGGATTGAACCCGAGCGCCGTGGCATCCTGCCGCTGGGGCACCTGCATATTCCGACGCGGCTGCAGCGGACGATACGGCAGGGCATATTCGAAGTGCGGATCGACAGCGACTTTGACTCAGTGATCGGTGGCTGCGGCGGCGTGCGGCCCAACCGGCAGACGACGTGGATCAATGACAAAATCCGCTCGCTGTGCAAGACGCTGTTCGGCATGGGTTACTGCCACACGGTGGAAACCTGGCACGACGGGCGGTTGGTCGGTGGCCTCTATGGCGTGGCGCTGGGCGGGGCGTTTTTCGGCGAGAGCATGTTTTCAACCGAGCGGGACGCCAGCAAGGTGGCGCTGACCTATCTGGCGGCGCGACTTATCGCCGGTGAATATCGGCTGTTGGATTGCCAGTTCGTGACGGATCATCTCAGGCAATTCGGCACGATCGAAATCAATCGCGCCGAGTTTCATGTCGAGCTGGAAGCAGCGCTGGCGGTGAATGGAAATTTTCAGCGTTTGGCGACGGATGTTTCCGGTGCCGAGGTGCTGGATGTGATCGCCGGGGCGCAGCGGGGGTGACTGGATGCGTAGTTAAGCGACGGTCAGCGCTTAAGTGCCCATGGCTTTAAATCCCGGACACATCGCCGTCGTCAAATTCCACTGAACCAATTGAAGCCTCGGTCTTCGAAATATCCCCCGGGGTACGTGTTGGTCACTTCGATCGCCGTAATCCATTTAGGGTTCTTGAAACCCAGCTTGACGGCTGTTCTGAGCCTCAGCGGAGCGCCGAAGGGCTCGGTCAGTGGCGCGCCGGCATATTTCGTTGCGAGAATTGTCTGGGGGTGAAGGGCGGAAGGCATGTCGATACTGGAGTAGTAGGTGTCTGCACACTTGAAAGAAACGTATTTCGCCGTCAGATCCGCCCCGATCCGCTCCAGAAAATAGCGAAGATTTACGCCGGACCATTGGCCGATATAATCCCAGCCTTCCACGCAGACGTGGCGGATGATCATCTCCTGCTCCGGCAGGGCGGCGAGCTGCTGCGCCGTCCACGCCCGCTTGTCCGAAATTTGACCTGCCAGCTCCAGCTTCCAGTTTGGTACGTCAACCGGTTCAAGCTCAGTGATATCGTAGAAAGCGTTGAAGCGAGCGGGCTTTATCACCTGTGACGGCGCATAAGTCGGAGCCAAATGGTTGGGCCGGAAGAGTGCGGCCTGTGCGCGGTCGTTCCACTGCGACACGGATTTCAAGAAGCTCTGTACTGGGGCCTGGTCCGTGACGTTGCACCCTGTCAGCATCGAGATGGCGCCAAGGCTGATGCTGCCGCGCAAGACGTTGCGACGATTGATCGTGTCGACCAACGACTTGTTGTCCTCGAGCAGGCTTTGATCGACAGGTTTTTGCGGCCGGAAGAGCGACGACCTTGGTTTGCGTGCTGTCATGGTCAGGCTCCATCGGATTGCGGTTCGGGGCGATCAGCCTGCGCGTCGTCCATTGAGTGTTCGGGCGCGCTATCGACCATCGGGCCACCCGTCCACATGGCTTTGAGTGTTTCAGGAACCAGCAGCGCCAGCACGACATGGATGACGAGAAATCCGACAATTGCCGCCATGCCCAGGAAATGCGCAAGTCGAGCGCCCTGGAAGTCATAAAACAGAAACGTGAGCTCCGAGAACTGGATTGGTTTCCAAATGACCAGCCCCGACAGCACCTGTATCGTGATGACGATCAAGACCCCGAGATACAGCAGCTTCTGAACCGGATTATACTGCGTGAGATCGTCGTGGTGGAGTTTCAATTTCAGCGCGTTGCGAACTTCCGCGATAACATCTGGGACGCGGATCGGAAAAAGCATGCGTCGGAACCGTTGTGTCCGCAGCCCGTATCCAGTGTAGACGATGCCATTGATGACCAGGATCCACATCGCAAAGAAGTGCCATAGCAAGCCACCTTCGGGGCCAGCACCCATCGTCATCCAACTCGGAAAATGCAGCCAGCCGAACAGCACTTCGTCGTTGTATATCTGCCAACCGCTCATGATCATGATCAACATGAAGACCGCATTGACCCAGTGCATCACGCGCAAGGGGAGGGGATGCAGGTGTCGCTTTGCCGGGGGCGGCTCGGGTGCGATGGGTTCCATCTGCGATGCGTCCTTATACGTTGCAGCATACTTGACGTCAGCGCTTGTAAAGCGCGATCCGGATCTTCTCGTCCGCAGCAATCGGTTGGGCCCCGGCACCGGTCCAGGTCGGTGCCTTGGCAAACTCCTCCCATGACATGTCGAGCGCGGCGAGTTGCCGACCAGCGATGGCTACCACCTCAATCGGCACGGCGACCGGCCGTCGGCGCAAACTGAAATATCCGCCGTATGGCACGACCAGCCGGATTTTTCCCTCGGTTGTCCTCTCAACGGCGCGAACGCGGCCGATGGTCTGATCGAAGTAGTCGAGCACCGGCAGGCCAATCAGATCGCCGACCCGCACGGGTTGGGGAAAACGGCGCTCCATGCGCTCTTCAAAAGACAGTTCGGACCATTCTCGGGGAGGAGGTTTCGACGGAATAGACATCGCGATTCTTCCTTACTATGTGTCCTGTCGGGCGCGAGCCCTGCGAACTTGAGCGAGCCTAATTGAACGGAACGAATTTGGCGAATGGCCAGTTCTCTACACGTAGTCGCGCGTACCTATGCCGACGTTACGCGCTTCACGCACACGTGATCGCAGGCCTCGTCTTAAGCCTGACAGAGCGACGACGGATTTGGCCCATCACGAGGTCGTGAACCATGTAACGGTCGCCTTGTCGCCAGCGAACCAAGGAGGACAAGTCAAAATCGATGGGTGAGGCGCTTGAGTAAACATTTCCCCAACCGGGCAGCAGAACAACATCAACTCGGCCGCGGAGCCGACGGTGTTGGCCTGACACGAATTATCAAGCGCGCGACGGCAGTGGTCGGGACATCAGGCGAACTTGCGGGACCACGCGTGGTGCGCTCGCTTCGTCCGGAGACGATTGCGGCGCTGGGCGGGGGTGGGGTTGACCAAGAGACGGGCGCGCTTGTGCCGCCAATCCACATTGCAACGACGTTCGTCCGGGATGCCGACAATCAGTATCGCCGCGGCTTCTGCTACGGGCGCTCGGACAACGCGACTGTGCGGCAGGTCGAAGACGTCTTGACCAGGCTTGAGGGGGCCAGCGCGAGCTTGTTGTTTGCCTCTGGCATGGCGGCGGCGACGGCGGCGTTTCTTGCGTTGGAACGGCCAGCTCACGTTGTCGCGCCTCGCTCCATGTATTGGGGCTTGCGCCAGTGGCTCATGACCCATGCCGTTGGGCTCGGCATCGAGACGACCTTCGTCGACACCAGCGAACTGGCGGCGATCGAGAAGGCTATTCGCCCGGGCCGCACGCGGCTTGTCTGGATTGAGACGCCGTCGAACCCCCTCTGGAGCGTAACAGATATCGCCGGGGTCGCAGGAATCACGCACGCAGCCGGCGCGCTTCTCGCAGCCGACTCCACCGTCTCGACCCCCGTGCTCACCCGGCCCATCGAGCATGGTGCGGACGTCGTCCTACATTCGGCTACCAAGTATCTGAACGGGCATTCAGACGTCGTTGCCGGCGCCATGGTTTTCGCCGCGGGCAGTTCCGCGTTATACGAATCTGCCGCGCATTTGCGCACAATGCTCGGTGGCGTTATCGGCGGTTTCGAGGCGGCCATGCTGTTGCGCGGCATGCGCACGCTGCACCTGCGAGTGAGGCACCAGTCCGCAGCCGCTCTGTCGATTGCGCAGCGGTTCGAGCATCATCCCGCCATCACCCATATGCTTTATCCAGGTCTCAGCAGTCACGCCGGGCATGCCATCGCTACGAGACAAATGGACGGTGGTTTTGGCGGTATGCTCTCAATGCGCTTCAAAGGCGGCAGAGCCGCAGCCGTCTCCAGTGCAGCAAAGCTTCAGGTCTGGAAGCGCGCGACGTCGCTCGGTGGCGTCGAAAGTCTGGTCGAGCACCGTTCCAGCATGGAGGGCACCGAGAGCCCATGCCCTGTGGACCTGCTACGCTTGTCCGTCGGCATTGAGAACATCGATGACCTCCTCGCAGACATCGACCAGGCCTTGCCGAAATCTTGATCGGCCCCTCCGAAGGCCCGACGCCCTCAAGACGTACATCCGGAACTCAGACCATGAAGCCTGTCGCAGTTGCCATCTTCTGCAAGACGCCGTCGCCCGGTTTCTCGAAGACGCGTTTGTCGCCCCCGCTCCGGCCAGAGGAATGCAGTCTGCTTTCGTCTTGTTTCATCCGGGATCTCACGGCGACGATTGCGGACGCGACGGCCGATGGCGCAGGCAGTCCGTTCGCGGTTTACACGCCAGCCGGATCTGAGGTGGCATTACAGAGCCTGTTTCCACCAGGGTTTCAGCTGCTGCTGCAAAGCGAAGGGGACTTTGGCACGCGGTTGCATCAAGCGGTCGTTGGCCTGCTGGCGGCCGGGCATGCAGGTGCCATCCTAGTCAATTCTGACAGTCCGACATTGCCGGTTGAAATACTCCGTGCAGCAATTGCCGCTGTCAGGAGCGGGGACGCCGTTGTCCTTGGCCCGGCGATTGACGGCGGGTACACTCTGATCGGCCTGTCACGGCCGCATGCCCACGTGTTCGCAGATATTCCTTGGAGCACTGCGGATGTCTATCGGCAAACACTGCACCGGGCGACGGAAGCGAAATTGCCAGTCATCGAACTCCCGATTTGGTACGACGTGGACGACGAGGCGACGTTGCGACTGCTTGAGGCCGAGTTGCGTGGAGAAAGTCTGCCGTTTGCCGAGAACGGATTGACCGGGGCACTGGCACCGGCCACGCGCGACTTCCTGCGGCAGCGCTCCGCCGCCAAGAATACGGCCTGAGATGGCGATGGAAATGCTCAAACAGAGACAGGGCATGTCGACGACGCGCCAGGACGTTTTCACCCTCGTGGCGCTCGGTATTGCCATGTGCGCGTTCGTTGCTGCAAGTCCGTGGATCATTCGCACCTATAATTTTGCGGTTTTCGTGCCGTTGATGGCCGTTTCGGGGGCGATCACGATTGCTGCGACCAGAGTGGCACAACGCGTGCCGGTACGGATCGGTTTGATCATCATATTTGCGCTGGCGCTCGTCATGCGGCTGCTCGTGCTCGGTGAGCAGCCCTATCTGTCGACCGACATTTACCGCTACATCTGGGACGGGCGCGTTCAAGCTGCTGGCATCAATCCGTACCGGTATGTCCCCGCCGACCCCGCGCTATCCGCACTTCGGGATGCAGCGATCTTTCCCAACATCAACCGTGCCGACTACGCCGTCACCGCGTATCCGCCTGTCGCACAGATGTTCTTCCTGGCGGCAACGCGCTTTTCAGAAACGGTCCTCGCCATGCGGCTTGCGATGGTTGCATGCGAAATCGTGATCGTCGCTGTCATGGTGGATCTTCTGCGCCTATTGCGCCTGCCGCCAACGGCCGTCGTCGCGTGGGCGTGGCATCCCCTTGTCATCTGGGAGATAGCCAACAACGGTCACTCCGATGCGGTGATGGTGGCGCTGCTGATGTTCGGCGTGTGGCTTCTGACGCGCCACCGTGCCCTCGCCGGGGCCGTCGCCGTGACACTTGGGGCGTTGGTCAAACCTTACGCGCTGGTGGCCTTGCCGGCGTTCTGGCGCCCCTGGGACTGGCGCTTGCCGAAGGCTGTCGTCGCGACGATTGCGGCCTGCTATCTGCCGTACATCGGCGTGGGCAGCGGGGTGTTGGGCTTCGTCACCACCGGCTATCTGTCCGAGGAAGGACAAGCGAACGGCAACGGTTTCTGGCTCGTCGCGCTGTTTCGCGGCCTCATCGGAAACGTACCGGGGCTGCAATGGTTCTATATTCTTGTGGCAGCGATCGTGCTCGTGTTGCTGGCCCTGAAAATTGCGCGTCGACCAGATCAGACCGAGAGGCAAACTCTGGCGGATGTTTCGACGCTGTTGCTGGCGGGCTTGTTTTTCTTGTCGCCAAACTACCCCTGGTATTTTCTCGCCGTTGTGCCGTTTGTCGTGCTCGGCGGCGGCGCGCCCGCTTGGGTACTCAGCCTCACAACTATTCTGCTCAATCGACCGATGATTTTGCCGTACCATGATCTGGCCTGGAAAACCCTTGCCTTGCTTCCATTCGTTGTGGCTTTCGTCGCGTGCCACTGGCTGCCCGGAAATGCAGTCTCGCAACTGAGAGGAGCACGTCGTTGGACCCGTTAACATGTGTTGGCCCATCGGGAGCGCGACATGAAATTTGGTGACCTCAACCGCTCGGTGGTGGTGATTATCCCGTGCCTCAACGAGGCGCTACCGATCGCAGGTGTCATTCGTGACGTCCTCGCCGAAGGCGTTGATAGCGTCATCGTGGTCGACAACGGATCGACCGACGACACGGCGCAGCGAGCGGCGGAGGCGGGTGCGCTCGTTGTCAGCGAGCCACGACGCGGCTACGGCCGTGCGTGCGCGGCAGGTTTGGCGACGGTGCCCAATGCAGCCGAAATTGTGTGCTTCATGGACGGTGACGGTAGCGACGTGCCTAGCTTTCTGAGAGCAGTCGTCGGCCCGATCGTTTTCGACCGCGCGGACTTCGTTATGGGCTCGCGGCTGCGCGGAAAGCGTGAAGCGGGCAGCATGACGCCGCAGCAGATCGTTGCCGGTTGGCTAGCCGGCCTCTTGCTGCGGTTACAATATGGTGCGCGCTTCACCGATATGTCACCGTTCCGGGCGATGCGCTTCGAGCGTTTGCGCACGCTGGGCATGACCGAGCAGACGTATGGTTGGAATCTCGAAATGCAGATGCGGGTCGCGGCCGCTGGTCTGCGCATTGTCGAGGTTCCCGTCGATCATCGATGTCGCCGTGGCGGCGTATCCAAGGTATCGGGCAAACTGATTGCCGGTTGCAGCGCCGCCTTGAAAATCACAACCACGTTCGTGCGCCTCAGCCTGTCGCTTCGCAGCGCATCGAGCGCGTCGACACTTCAACGGAACTCGACATGAAATTCCTGTTGACTGGCGGCGCGGGCTTCATTGGTCAGCATGTCCTCAGACGATTGCTGGCACGGGGGCACGACGTCAGGGTTTTGGATTCGCTGCGGCCGGACGTCCATACTGTCGCTGGATGGACGCCGCCAGCGGACGTCGAGCTTCAGGTGGCGGATGTCCGTGATGCCCCAGCTGTCGAGCGTGCACTGCAAGGCGTTGATGGCGTCGTGCACATGGCTGCGAAAGTCGGCTTGGGGGTCAATATCGGCGACCTTCCCGACTATGCCTCGTCGAACGATGTTGGTACCGCGGTCCTGTTGGCCGCGATGGCTCGGGCGAGCGTGGTGCGCCTGACATTGGCGAGTTCGATGGTCGCTTATGGCGAGGGTGTCGGTCAGTGCCAGGAGCATGGCGCCGTGACGCCTGGACCGCGAACAGAACGGGCGCTTGCATCCGGCCAATTCGAACCGCCGTGCCCCCAATGCGGCAAACCCCTATCGCCGGCCCTGGTCCTTGAAAGTGCCCCGCTCGATCCGCGCAATGCCTATGCGAGCAGCAAGGTGGCGCAGGAATTCTACGCGGCCAACTGGGCGCGTGTGACTGGCGGCACAGTCGCCGCTCTTCGCTACCACAACGTCTATGGACCGGGCATGCCGCGCGACACGCCGTACGCCGGGGTCGCTGCCATCTTCACATCGGCGCTGCGCCGCGGAGAAGCGCCGATGGTGTTCGAGGACGGCGGCCAACGTCGCGATTTCGTGCACGTGCGCGATGTTGCAGCGGCGACGGTGTTGGCTGCGGAGAAACACGTCTCGGGCGTCAGAGCCTTCAACGTCGGATCCGGCACGCCGCGCTCCGTCGGAGAAATGGCAACGGCGCTGGCCTTGTCGCTGCAGGGCCCCCGGCCGATCATCACGGGCCGCTATCGCCTCGGCGACGTCCGCCATATTACAGCGGACTCCGCGCGCTTGAAGACAGAACTCGGTTGGCGTCCTGAAGTCGAATTCTCGGCCGGGATGGCGGAACTGGCAGCAGCCTGATTGCAGACGCTGCCAGCGGGCACGAGGGATATGCCACCACAGGATCTGCCGCGTCATGACTGAAACTATGACTTCTGCAGATAAAGGTAGGGCGACCAAGACTGCCTACGTCCTCGCCGGTGGCGGCAGCCTCGGCGCCGTGCAAGTAGGTATGCTCAAGGCGCTCGCGGCGCACGGCCTGCGGCCTGACTTCGTTGTCGGTGCCAGCGCCGGGGCGATCAATGGGGCCTACGCCGCAGCCCGGCCCGATATCGAGGGCATCCGCGAACTCGATCGACTGTGGACGACGACCAAGCGCCACGACATCTTTCCGTTCAATGCGCGCACTCTGAGACGGCTGCTCATCAAGCGTGATTTCATCTTGGAAACCGGTGCGCTGCAGGCCTTGATCGAGCGCAACCTGCCCTATCGTCGCCTCGAAGACGCGCCGATCCCCATTCACATCGTCACCACGGACTTCCTCAGTGGCGAGATGGTCGTGCTTTCCAAGGGACCCGCGGCAGAAGCGATCGTGGCGTCGTGCGCCATTCCGGCAGCGTTTCCCTCGCTCGCGATCAACGGGCGCTATCTCGCCGACGGCGGCCTCGTCAGCAACACGCCGATCAAACTCGCGCGCGATCTCGGCGCGACCCGCCTCATCATTCTTCCAACGGGGCACGCCTGCGCACTGCGCCTGCCGCCGACAGGTGCGATTTCGAGTGCCCTGCATGGGTTGACGTTGTTGGTGGCCGGCCAGATCGTGAAGGAACTTGAGACGCTCGACAGTGGCTGCGACCATCATGTCGTACCGTCGCTCTGCCCACTTGGATCGTCGGCGTACGATTTCTCGCACGCCCGCGCGCTGATCGACCGGGCCGAGCTGCAGACGCGTGAGTGGTTGCACAACGGTGGATTGGATCGCTGCGACATCCCGGATGCGCTCCGTCCGCATCGCCATTGACGCTGCCGGCATCGTACGTTGCTGCCCACGGCGAACACGACAATGCGCCCGGCAGCATAACGCCAACCGCAGACATCAAATGAAAACCCACTTTGCAGCTTGGGCGCGGTTTGCAGCCACTCGTTACCCTCAAACGAACTGCACGGCGACGTTGCCCAAGGGGCCAAAGTCGGCCTGGACGGTGTCGCCGGCGGCGACCCAGACGGGACGGGTGAACGAGCCAGCCAGCATCATGTGGCCGGGCTCCAGCGTGATGCCGTGCGGGCCGACTTTGTTGGCAAGCCAGGCAATGCCCATGGCGGGATGCCCCATGACGCCGGAGGCGAGGCCGGTCTCTTCGACTTCGCCGTTCTTGTAGAGCGCGCAGCCAACCCAGCGGAGATCGACTTCGGTGGCCCCCACCGGGCGGCCGCCAAGGACGATGCCGGCGGCAGCCCCGTTGTCGGAAATGGTGTCATAGATCTTGCGCGGGTCTTGCAAGCGCGCATCGATCAGTTCGAGCGATGGAACCACATATTCGGTGGCGCGGAGGACATCGATAAGGCCGACGCCCGGCCCCTTCAGCGGCTTCTTCAACACGAAGCACAATTCGACTTCCACGCGCGGCACGCAGAAGTTGGAGGCCTTTATCTTGGCCCCGTCGGCAAACACCATGTCGTCGAGCAGCACGCCGTAGTCGGGCTCGTCGATGCCTGAGGAGCGCTGCATGGCTTTCGATGTCAGCCCGATCTTGTGGCCGATGATCTTAGCGCCGCCGGCGACTTTCTGTCTGATAACCTCGCTCTGGATGGCGTAGGCGTCGTCAAAGCCGATGGATGGCCAGGTTTTCGACAGCTGCTCGGCTTGCTTGCGCTCGGTGGCGGCGATGATGAGGCGCTGGGCTGCGCGCTGATGGTCGGCTGGCGTTAGCATGAGATGGGTATCCTCGGAGGTGGGCGTTCGGAAATCAGCGGTCGATGCTGGCATCGGCCACGAGGGCCGCGCAGAGTTTGCCGAAGCTCAGTCCCATGTGGGCCGCCAGTTCGGGAATGAGCGAGGTCGGCGTCATGCCTGGCTGGGTGTTGGTTTCCAGATAGACGAGTTCGCATTTGGCTTCGTCCCAGCGGAAATCGGAGCGCGAAAGACCGCGGCAGCCGAGCGCTGTGTGGGCCGACTGCGTGTGGCGTTGGATATCGCGGCGGACGGCTTCGGGAATGCGGGCGGGGAGAATGTGCTGGGAGCCGCCCGGCGCGTATTTGGCCTCGTAGTCGTAGAATTCGAGATGATCGGCGGCCACGATGTCGATCACGTCGGAGACGTTACCGCCGATGACGCCGCACGTAAGTTCGCGGCCGGCGATGAAGCGCTCGATCAGCAGCAGGCCATCTTTCGTCACGGGGATTTGGCGGATGGCTTCGGGGGGGCGGTTGGATCCCGCTTTAACGATGACGACGCCGACGCTGGAACCTTCGGCGATGGGCTTGGCGACGTAGGGCGGGGCAAACACATGCTCGGCAAGGGCTTGTTCGCGGGTGACGCAAAGACCTTCGGCAATGGGCACGCCGGACATGGCGACGATGCGGCGCGTGTGCTCCTTGTGCATGGCAACCGACGAGGCCATCACGCCGGAGTGGGTATAGGGCAGGCCCAGCACTTCCAGAATGCCCTGCACGCAGCCGTCCTCGCCCCAGCGGCCATGCAGCGCATTGAAGACGACGTCGGGTTTGACGGTGGTCAGCGTCGTCGCGACGGAGCGGTCGGCGTCGATGATCGTAACCTTGAAGCCTTCGCCTTCCAGCGCCTTGGCACATTCGCGCCCGGTCGATAGTGATACGTCGCGTTCGGCCGACCAGCCGCCCATCAGGACGGCGATGTGGGTTTGGTTGGCTGGTTTCGCAATGGTCATGATGGAGTCCGAGAGGTCGCGTGGGCGCAAATCGCTACCCGACCTGGTGGGTCCGCGCCACGCAACTCCACTGATGCCGCGCCCAGAGCGTTGTGCTTTTCGTGCCTTGTATTGACCGCACGCGTCGGGTAGCGATTTGCGCCCACGCGACCTCTCGGACTCCATCATGACCATTGCG
>JANXYD010000302.1 GCA_025350265.1 Hyphomicrobiaceae bacterium
GTCGAAAGATGCTGGCACGCTGCGGCGTGGCGCCAAGAGTGCGACCAAAACTGTCAAGTAGCTTCGTCTTTCCAGCACCAGGCTCGGCTAAAACGACGATGATGCCGGTCTTAAGAAGACATTCGTGCTCAGATACTGGAGTACCGTCCTCGACGATAAGTTGGCGGGTGATATAGGGCGGAATCATTGTTTCGATGCGCAAGTGGCCACGATTTCGTACCGTGCCTGTGAATCAACCGATTCGCCATCGTGCTTTTACTGTCAACGGACATGCTTCCGGCCGTATCGCGGCCACTGGGAGTGCTGCGGTCGATTGCTTGGACAACCTGACCGCCTGTCCTAGAAGCGAGTTTGTAAAACATCTTGCAGGAACTTGTAAAACAAACCCTGCCTGGCAACGAACAACTCACCGCAAACTATTGATTTTGCTTGGAAAAACTGGTGAGCCCGGTGGGGTACGATCCCACGACCCTCTGATTAAAAGTCAGATGCTCTACCACTGAGCTACAGGCCCTACCGCGGCGGTGGATACTAGGGATCGGGGGAGTTGGCAAGCAAGCAGCACCTGAGCGGGCCATTTGCCCACATCGCAGTTACATCGCACGCCTCACCCGGGCTGCTGCAGGGTGCGAATGTAGGCCAAAGCCTCGTCGAGAGCTTCTGCGGCGCTATCGAGGGCGAAGCTTCGCCGGTCGGTGTCGGTATCGAAGCGCAGGCGCTCGGCGGCTTCCGCACAACGGCCTAGACGCCACGCGCCGACGCCGCGCGCCGCGCCCTTCAACGTGTGCGCCGCGTCATGCCAGGCCTTGGCGGTGACGGCGTCGCGCAGGTTGGACATGTACGTCGGGGTGTAGGTTCGGAAGAGGCCCAGCACCTCCTGCGCCAGAGCTTCGTCGCCGAGCGTGAAGCGGGCCAGGTAGGTCAGGTCGACGGGCTTGGTGCCGCCATGTGGACGCGGATATCGCCGCCGATCATTGCGCGTCGCGTGCCGGTTCGCGGTGTCGCCGGAGCCGATCTGTTCAATCTCAAGCAGCATGGAACCACCCCCAGTTTGCCTCGAAGCCCATCTGCAGCCGCTCCGTATGCCATCGCTTGCCGTTGGTCAGCGAAGGACCGATCGGTTCATGCGGCGGCTGGTGGCATCGGGCTTGCAAAACACGTTTTACACACGCTGCGCCGATCGTACGCGGGGGTGGCTAAGACTGCGTGAAGAGACAGCGTTAATGCTTTCATCAGTTTTCCATAACAATTGTTCCATGCACGGCCCGCGACCGGGCTGGCGTTCTTGGTTCTGCCCTAAAGTGGACGTATCAGCCCGGCTTGATGGGCAGATGGCGCGCACCCGGGAAGGCCATGGCGCTGAGAACAGGGGTTGAGTTCGGCCGCAGGTTTTGGTGGATGGCCCGCACTTTGGGCTGGGTGCAGGGTTGCAAAAGGCCTAGGATCGGCTGAGGCTTTCAATGGCCGCGTTGTGGTGGTGGACAGGGGTATGGGGCAGGATACTTCCAAAAAAACCGTGCAAGGGCCTGGTCCCGGCGGTGGAGGAGCTGCGACTACAGGCCAGGACGCCGAGAGTGCGCGTCACGTGTCGTTCCCGCCGCTCGCCGCGCCAACGGCGATGCTGGGTGCCAGTGCCCCGCCGCCACTTACATTGCCCGGCAAACTTGCCGCCATGCCACCAGTTCCGAAACCTTTGAGCGATGCTGCTCCGCTGACGGCGGGAGAAGTCGCTGCCGCGTTCGCGCCCGACATCAGGGCACCCAGCGACCGCCGCGATGGTGACGCCGACGAGATCGCGCAACCGCCACGGCGCGCTGCCAAGCGGCGACCGGCAGGTCCGGCGCGCAGCCGTGTCGCTGCTAACGATGACATCCCCACGATCGGCGCACTGATCTATGCGCTGGAACAGAAACCGTCGGGCCAGCCTTTCCGCATCGCCGGATATGTGAGCGCAGCCTGGGTCGTGTTGGCCGCCTTCTTCGGCTACGCCATGCTGGCGCCCCAGTTGGCCAAGACGTCGAGCTTCTGGGACGTGCTGGCGACGCCGTTGCTGCTGACGCTGTCGGCCACGCTGGTGCTGCCGATCGCGATCTTCTGGTTCCTGGCGACGTTGGTGTGGCGCGCGCAGGAATTGAAACTGATGTCGTCGGCGATGACGGAAGTTGCCGTGCGCCTGGCCGAACCCGACATTGGTGCCGAGCACTCGGTGACCTCGCTCGGGCAGACCGTGCGCAAGCAGGTCAACTTCATGAATGAAGCGGTGTCGCAGGCGATCGGGCGGGCCGGCGAACTGGAAGCGATAGTGCACAGCGAGGTGTCCAACCTCGAACGCTCGTTTCAGGACAACGAGAACCGCATCCGCAAGGTGCTGGCCGAACTGGCCAACGAGCGCACGCAGTTGGCATCAACCTCGACCGACGTGCACGCGACGTTGCGCGCGATGGGCGACGAGGTGCCCGCGCTGATCGAAAAGCTCAACGGACAGCAGGGCAAACTGGCGCGCATCATCGAAAGCGCCGGGCAAAACCTGATCGCACTCGAGGGCTCGCTGCTGAAGGCGTCCGACAAGCTCGAGGGATCGTTGTCGATCGCCTCGGACAAGATCGAGGGGACGCTGTCCGACCGGACCGGGCATCTCCAGCAAGTGCTCGACGAATATACCGGTGCCATCAATTCCGCACTCGGCAATCGGACCACGGAAATGCAGGCCGTGTTCCACGAGTATACCAAGGCGCTCGATCAGACATTGGCGCAGCGCTCGCAGGAACTCGATACGACGCTGATCGAACGAACCCGCGCGCTCGACGGCGCGTTTGCCGAGCGCGTGCGGTTGTTCGATGAATCCATCATGCGCTCGACATCGACGATCGACAGCGTCATCGGCGAGAAGGCGTTCGCGCTGTCGGCAGCGATGGAAACACACGCGCGGCAGTTGTCGGACACGCTTGGACGGCAGTCCGCCGACATCGACGAATCGCTGATGCACGGCATCGATGCGGTGCGACGGTCAAGCGAGAATATCACCAAGCAGTCGGTCAAGGCCATCGAGGGGCTGTCGGGACAAGCCGACATGTTGCGCAGCGTATCGGAAAATCTGCTGACGCAAATCGGCGGTGTGACCAACCGCTTCGAAAACCAGGGCCAGTCGATCATGCGGGCGGCCAACGCACTGGAAACCGCCAACTTCCGCATAGACAGCACGCTGAAGACACGCCACACGGAATTGAACGAGACGCTGCAGAAGCTGACGGGCAAGGCCGGCGAACTCGATGCGGTGATGCAAGGCTACTCGGCTAATATTGAAGGTTCGATGTCGGCGGCCGAGACGCGCGCGCGAAGTCTCACGCATGAACTGAGCCGCAGCGCCGAAACCCATGCACGCACGACGATGGCCGATTTCGAGCGGATGCGAGCGGAGACCGAGCAGCAGGCGTCGCGCACGTTGCATGACATGCAAAGCCAGGTTTCGTCGGTCGGGCGCGAAATGAATGCGCAGATGGGCACCTTGTCGTCACGACTGACGGAAACGAGCGAAGATCTGCGGCTAAAGACGCAAGCTGCGGCGGCGGCGTTGCAGGTCGAGCAGGACCGATGGC
>JANXYD010000329.1 GCA_025350265.1 Hyphomicrobiaceae bacterium
CGGCGTCACGGCAGACGTTCGTGTCGGGCAACGCCGCACGTCTCGCCGCGATCGATCTCCGGCAGAAAATCGTTCGTCTCGCCAATGCCGGACACGATGCGTCGATTGTCTATCAATCAGGCGGCCTCGTCATCGGCCGCGACCGCCGTCGCATCGCTTTCAGCGAAGTTCCATCCGATCTCGAAGGATTGGGCACCTACGATCCGCCGACCACGCCACTCGATGCCGACGGACAAGGCACGCCCTATGCCACGTATGGTTTTGCCGCCCAGATGGCCGAAGTAGAAATCGACATGCGCCTCGGCACGACACGGGTGCTGCACATTCATGCGGCCCACGACGTCGGGCGAGCCATCAATCCAACGTTAATCGAAGGACAAATCCACGGCGGCATCGCGCAAGGCCTGGGGTTGGCACTGATGGAGGAATTCATTCCCGGCCGCACCGAGAACCTGCATGATTATCTGATCCCCACCACCGGCGATATGCCGGATGTGACCGTGCACTTGATTGAAGACCCTGATCCGGAAGGCCCGTTCGGTGCCAAGGGCGTTGGTGAGCCGGCGTTGATCGCGACGGCACCGGCGATCCTCGGTGCGATCCGGCACGCGACCGGTGTCACGCTGCGGCGCGTGCCCGTGCTGCCGCATCGGCTGTGGGAGGCAATCGCGCAGCGTGGGTAAAAAGGTTTGGGCCATCAAAATAGCGGCATCTGATATGTCTTGTCGCGCGTTGTTTCAATCGCGATGCATCGCCGATAGCGGGAGCCCACTGTGATCAAACTGTCCATTCTCGACCAATCCATTGCCACAGCGGGACGCGCGCAGGGGCTGGCTATTCGCAATACGATCGCGTTGGCCGAGGCGACCGAGGCGATGGGCTACGCACGCTTCTGGGTATCGGAGCATCACAACAACGCCACCATCGTCGGGACCGCGCCGGAGATTCTCATCTCCGCCATCGCCGCGAGAACAAAGCGCATCCGGGTCGGCAGCGCGGGCGTGATGTTGCCCCACTACGCGCCCTATAAAGTCGCCGAGCAATTTCGTGTGCTGGAGGCTATCGCGCCCGGCCGCATCGATCTTGGCCTCGGTCGTGCGCCGGGCTCCGACGGGCGCACCGCATTCGCGCTCAACCCGCAGGCCAACGAACGGCCGGCGCAGTTCCCCAACGATATCGCAGATTTGCAGGCATGGCTGACGGACACGCCATTGCGCGACGGCCATCCATTCGCAGCCGTGCATGCCTATCCGGCCGGTGAGACATCGCCGGAGATCTGGATCCTCGGCAGCTCGGATTATGGGGCACAGGTGGCGGCGCATTACGGGCTGCCCTATGCCTTCGCCTGGTTCTTCACCGATGGCGTGGGCGCGGCACATGCGATGCGGCTCTATCACGACAATTATCGGCCGAGCCAACGTTTCCCGACGCCGCGCGCGGCGCTGTGCGTGTGGGCACTGGCCGCCGAAACCGAAGCGGAGGCGCTGCACCACTTCACCTCACGTGCGCGGTTTCGGCTGTTGCGTGATCGCGGCGTGTTCGGCCCATTGGAGGCACCCGAAGTCGCCGCCGCGTACGACTACAGCGAGGCTGAGAACGCACGCATGGCCGAATTCCGGCGTGCGGCGCTGATCGGGACGGGGCCGGACGTGGCGCGTCGCATCACCGAGCTTGCGGCCAGCGTCGGGGCGACGGAGATGGCGATCGTGACCTGGACCTTCGATGAGGCGGCTCGCATCACCAGTTACCGGTTAATCGCTGAGGCTTTTGGGCTTTCGCCAGGTTGAGACGTCGGCGGCGTTTGGGGTTCCGCTTGCGGTGCCTCAGACCCATCGGCGTCGCGCTCGCGCGCTTGCTCTTTGCGACGCTTCAAGTTGGCACGCAACGCTTCCGCCAGACGCTTTTCCTTGGCGCGGATTTGCACGGGGTCGGCCATAAGTTGGAGCGCTTTCCTGAATTGCTTTTTTGGGCCGATATCGCGGGGATCAGCGACGTGATGTGCTTTTAACCCGCTTGGCTGTGGATTTTCGATCGTCGTGCAGGGCTGCCGCTTCAAGCGCAAACACTTCGCCTTCGCTATGTTCGGTGTCGAGCCACACGAACGGCAACTTGAAATCCCGCTCCATGATCGGGCGACCCTGGCCGATTTCCATGATCAATACGCCGTCGCGCGCAAGGTGCCCACCCGCTTCAGCCAGAATGCGCCGCACGAGATCCATGCCGTCGTCGCCGCCGATGTGAGCGAGCATGGGCTCGGCCTTGTGCTCCGACGGGAAGCCCGCGACCGTCGCGGTCGTCACGTAGGGCGGGTTGCACAAGATGAGATCGAATTGCGTGCCACCAAGGCGTGCGAATAGATCCGTCTGCACGATGTCGACGCGCAGGCCGAGATTGTGCCGTGCGATGTTGTCGGCCGCCACGGCTAGCGCATCGGTCGAAATGTCGGCGGCCGTGACCCGGGCTGCCGGAAATGCGTGCGCCGCCACGACAGCCAGGCAGCCAGATCCCGTGCAGAGATCGAGAATGCGGCGGGGCTCTTGCGCAAGGCCGAACGGGAGGCTGTCTGCGTCGCAAAGCAGTTCACCGATGAACGAGCGCGGCACGATCACGCGCTCGTCGACGTAGAAACGATGCGGGCCGATATACGCCGAGCGGGTCAGGTAGGCTGACGGCTTGCGGGTTACCACGCGATTTTCAATGACTGCGGCCAGTATCGCGCGTTCGGAACGCGTGAGGCGTGCGTCGAGCCACGGCTCGAGGCTGTCGATCGGCAAGTGCAGCGATTCCAACAGCAGGAAAGCGGCGTCGTCGAGGGCTGTGGTGGTGCCGTGGCCGAACGTCAATTCGGCCTGCCGGAAGCGAGACACTGCATATCGCAAGAAGTCACGCAGCGTGATCAACTCGGAAAAGTTGGTAGGTTCAGACACGTGCATCCCTCGCAACGATCGGC
>JANXYD010000360.1 GCA_025350265.1 Hyphomicrobiaceae bacterium
AGATGCGCAAAATTCGCGGCAATCGCATCTCGATGATTTTCCAGGAGCCGATGACGTCGCTCAACCCGGTGCGTCGCATCGGTCATCAGGTGGCGGAGGCACTGCGGCTGCACCAGGACATGTCGAAGGCCGAAGCCGGCAAGCGCGCCATCGAGATGCTGCAATTGGTGCAGATTCCGGAGGCGGCCCGGCGCGCGCGGGAATATCCCCACCAACTGTCGGGCGGCATGCGCCAGCGCGTAATGATCGCCATCGCGCTCGCCTGTCAGCCGGAGCTGCTGATCGCCGACGAACCCACCACCGCGCTCGACGTGACGATCCAGGCGCAGATCCTCGATCTGATCGCCACGTTGCAGAAAAAGCTGGGCACGGCGGTGCTGCTGATCACGCACGATCTCGGCGTCGTCGCCGAAACCGCGCAACGGGTGATCGTGATGTATGCCGGCCGGAAGGTGGAGGAAGCAGCCGTGACGGACTTGTTCGCCCGGCCGCTGCATCCCTACACGCGGGGCTTGATGGGCTCGATACCCAGGTTGCCGGTGGCGGGCACGCGGGCAGAAACCGGCGAGCGGCGACTGGCGGAAATTCCCGGCTTGGTGCCGGCGCTGTCCAAGTTGCCAGCGGGGTGTGCGTTCGCCGCGCGCTGCCAACTGGCGGATGAGCGATGCCGGGCCACGGTGCCGGAGTTCATCGCCCACGCTCCCCAGCACTTCGCCGCCTGCTGGCATGCGACTGGGGACGTGACTGCGGCCGGAGCCGGCGCGCCATGACCAGACCGCCCCTGCTGGACGTGACCGACCTCACCAAGCATTATCCGCTCAAACGCGGCTTGCTCGGCCGCAACGCGGGTGCGGTCAAGGCGGTGGACGGCGTCAGCTTCACAATTGGCGACGGCGAGACCGTGGCGCTGGTCGGCGAAAGCGGCTGCGGCAAGTCGACGGTCGCACGCACGGTGATGCGGCTGATCGAGCCGACCAGCGGTTCCATCAAGCTCGAAGGCCGCGACATCACGCGCCTAGGCAAGGCTGAGATGCGGCCCTTCCGGCGGCAGATGCAGATCGTCTTCCAGGACCCGTTCGCAGCGCTCAATCCGCGCATGCGGGCGGGCGACAGCATCGGCGAAATTCTGTTCGTCCACGGCATGCGCAAGCGGCGCGATCGCGACGAGCGGGTGGCTGAGTTATTTCAGCAGGTCGGGCTGCAGCCCGATCAGATCAAGAATTTTCCGCATCAGTTCTCCGGCGGCCAGCGGCAGCGGGTGTGCATCGCCCGCGCACTTTCGGTGCGGCCGAAGTTGATCATCGGCGACGAACCGGTGTCAGCCCTCGACGTGTCGATCCAGGCGCAGGTGATCAACCTGCTCATGGACCTGCAGCAGCAGAACGGTGTGTCATACCTGTTCATCGCGCACGATCTCGCCGTCGTGGAGCACATCAGCCATCGCGTCGCGGTGATGTATCTCGGGCGGATCGTCGAATTCGCCGACAAGCACACGCTGTTCGCCGATCCCCGCCATCCCTACACCCAGGCACTGCTGGCGGCGGTGCCGGTGCCCGACCCGACAGTCAAACGCGCGCGGCAGGTGCTGCAGGGCGACGTGCCCAGCCCCATCAAGCCGCCGCCGGGCTGCCCATTCCACACCCGCTGCCCGCGTGTGATGGACCGCTGCAAGGTCGACGTGCCCAAAACGCGCACGGTGGCCGACGGGCACACGGTGGCGTGCCATTTGTATGAAACGACTTGAGTGTGTTTTGGAGTGAATCCGACCCAGTGGGGCCACGCCGGTTGTGGTCGTTAAGAAAAGATAGTTTGTGCTGATCGGACCAAGACACTCGACCACACCCCGGGCCTGATATCCTCGACTGCCATGTCGATGCCAGAACGTAGGCCTGACCCATCGCGAAGGCGCGTAACCCAACATTTTCGGCATCGCGCCAGGTTGGTTTACGGCCTGACCGCCGAACCAACGCGCGCTGATTATTGCCCGAGCTTTTCCGGATTGCCCGGCGCCGTCTTGAGCACCTTACCGCGCACCTGCCCGTTCGTGGCGTTGATCAGCGTGATGGTGTCGCCCTGCTTGTCGTAGCGCGTGCAGGCGTTGGCCGGCCCCTGCTTCCAGTCCGTGCAGTTGGTGTTGTTCTTGATCACGTATTTGCCCTGCCACATCTCGCCCTTCGGCGTCTTGTAGTGGGCTGTGCCGTCCGCCGTATAATGGATCGCGCCTTGCCCCCCAACGCCCGTCACCGATCCCGCTGCCTGCAGCTCGAGGTAAACCGTGTTGCCGACGAGCATGGTCTTCAGCTCGGGGTCGGTGAGGTCGGCGGCGACGGCGAGGCCTGTCATGGCCAGGGCTCCGGTGGTCGCGATTGCAAATGATTTGACGATACGCATGACGTATTCTCCCTGAGAGTAGTCTTGTTTTCCGTTCCAGCACCCAGGCTCAATATTAAATTTCGCGCCTAATCGCCGGCCCGTGCAGCAGTACTATCATTATTAATGCATTCTGCGACCGAAAATTTGCGATTCCCCGGCCACCGGCTGGTTTTGGCTACCCCACATCGGAAAATCTTTTGCCGCGTGCTGGCACCCGCTCCAGCCGCGTTTTCGCGCCGCTCCAAGTCCCCGGCCTGGGTCTACGCTTGCGGCGGGGCATCCCGCCCCCGCACGCCCCGGTTCCCCCTCCGTTGTCACCAATTTTTGCCATCTGCGCTCCGGCCCCGCTATAAGGCGGCCTGACCCCCGTTTGGAATCACTTTGAGGGAGCCCCCATGAGCGCGGCCACCGGACACCAGCCGAAGATCACACCTCAACTCGTCGCCGAACACGGCTTCAAGGGTGATGAATATGCCCGCCTGCTCGAAATCTTGGGCCGCGAACCGACCTTCCTCGAACTCGGCATCTTCTCGGTGATGTGGTCGGAGCACTGCTCGTATAAGTCGTCGCGGTTTTGGCTGAAGCAACTGCCGACGACTGGCCCGCGCGTGATCCAAGGGCCGGGCGAGAACGCCGGCGTGATCGACATCGGCGACGGCGACGCCATCATTTTCAAGATGGAGAGCCACAACCACCCCTCCTACATCGAACCCTATCAGGGTGCGGCTACCGGCGTCGGCGGCATCATGCGCGACGTGTTTACCATGGGCGCGCGGCCGATCGCCAATCTCAACGCGCTGCGCTTCGGCGAGCCCGGCCATCCCAACACGCGGCGGCTGGTGGCGGGCGTGGTGGCTGGCATCGGCGGCTATGGCAACAGCGTGGGCGTGCCGACCGTCGGCGGTGAAACCAACTTCGACGCCGGCTATAATGGCAACATTCTCGTCAACGCAATGTGCGTGGGATTGGCCAGGCAGGACAAGATTTTCTATTCCGCCGCCAAGGGCGTGGGCCTGCCGGTGATCTACGTCGGCTCCAAAACCGGCCGCGACGGCATCCACGGTGCCACCATGGCGTCGGCCGAGTTCGACGACGACAGCGCCGAAAAGCGGCCCACCGTGCAGGTCGGCGATCCCTTCACCGAAAAGCTGCTGATCGAAGCGTGCCTCGAATTGATGGCCACCGACATGATCATCGCCATCCAGGACATGGGCGCGGCCGGGCTCACCTCGTCCACCTCGGAGATGGCCGACAAGGGTGGCGTCGGCATCGAATTGAACCTCGATCTGGTGCCGCAGCGCGAAGCCGGCATGACCGCCTATGAGATGATGCTGTCGGAAAGCCAGGAGCGGATGCTGGTGATCCTGAAGCCCGGCCGCGAGCCGGAGGCAGAGGCGATCTTCAAGAAATGGGAACTGGATTTCGCGGTGATCGGGCGCACCACCGACACCGGCCGCATGATCATCACTCACAAGGGCGTGGTCGAAGCCGATTTGCCCGTCGACAAGCTGGCCGATTCAGCGCCGCTTTACGAGCGCCCGTACGAGCTGACACCGCCGCCCAGGAACATTCTGCCAGAATGGGTGCCGGCTCCCCAACAGGGACAACTCGCATTTCTCAAAACCATGATGGGTCAGTCGCATCTGGCGTCGCGCCGGTGGATTTTCGAGCAATACGATACCATGGTGATGGGGCACACCCTGCAACGCCCCGGCGGGGACGCAGCCGTCGTGCGCATTCCCGGCACCAGGAAGGCCGTGGCGATTGCGTGCGACGTGACACCGCGCTACGTCGCGGCCGACCCGCGCATGGGCACCATCCAGGCCGTCGTCGAGACGTGGCGCAACATCACCGCCGTCGGCGGCGAGGGTATCGCCATTACCGACAACATGAATTTCGGCAATCCCGAACGCCCGCTCATCATGGGGCAGTTCGTCGGCTCGGTGCAGGGCATGAAGGAAGCCTGCCTCGCGCTCAAGTATCCCGTCGTTTCCGGCAACGTCTCGCTCTACAACGAGACCAACGGCGTGGGCATTCCGCCGACCCCGGCCATCGGTGGCGTCGGCCTGATCCCCGACTGGACCAAGTCGGCCAAGATCGCCCTGCAAAACCAGGGCGATCTGCTCGTCGTCATCGGTCACGAAAGCGGGCACCTCGGCCAGTCGCTCTATCAGCGCGAGCGCACCGGCAAGCTCGAAGGCGCGCCGCCGCCGGTCGATCTCAACGACGAGATCACCGCCGGCAATCTGGTGCGCGCCCTGATCCGCGAGGGCAAGACGGCGTGCGTGCACGACTGCTCCGACGGCGGGCTGATCGTGACGATAGCCGAGATGGCCTTGGCCGGCGACATCGGCGTGGCGCTGCATCCTTACGAGGGCCGGCTGCCCGCACACGCCGCCTGGTTCGGCGAGGATCAGGGGCGCTATGTGGTGGCCGTGTCGCCGGCGCTGGCCGAAGAGGTGGCCGAGCGCGCAAAGCTGCTCGGCTTGCCGTCACGCATTGTCGGCCGCGCCGGCGGCGACGCGCTGACGTTGAGGGACGAAGCGCCGCTGTTGCTGGCCGACCTGCGCGCGGCCCACGAAGGCTGGCTGCCCGGCTATATGGCCGGGCGGTGAAGCGAGAGATGATCAATCCGGCTCTGCGGACGCCATAATTTCCACGGTTTATCCGCTCCCCTGATGGGAAGCGCTCAGAGGTGCACAGTCCCGGACGTGAATTTGCGGCACCTTGGTCGCAGTCATAACTTCAAGTGCGAGAGCAGCGGCGGGCACCTCAAGTGCCCGCCGCAGCTGT
>JANXYD010000367.1 GCA_025350265.1 Hyphomicrobiaceae bacterium
AGACGAAAGGCAATCTCGGCGTGATGGCAGCAGCAGGGCTCAATGCACTGCCGCTTGCGCTGATGGTGCGCGGCGATATCAGGCGCCTGAGCGATTTCAAACCCGAACAGAAGATCGCGCTGCCAGCGGTGAAGGTTTCGAACCAGGCTATTTTGCTACAGATGGCGGCAGAGAAGGAATTCGGTGTCGGCAATCACGGCAAACTGGACGCGCAAACGGTGAGCATGGCGCATCCGGATGCGACGATCGCGATGATCGGCGGCAACCAGGACATCGTGGCGAATTTCTCGTCGATCCCTTATCAAGGGCGGCAAGCAAAGACGCCTGGCGTGCATCGACTGACGTCATCGACGGAAATCATCGGCGGACCGTTCACGTTCAACGTAGTGGCAACGACGACGAAGTTCCGAGCTGAAAATCCGAAGCTGTACAAGGCGTTTCTGGATGCCTTGAGCGAGGCAACGACGCTTGTGAACACAGACAAAACGAAAGCGGCGGAAATCTATCTGCGGGTATCGAAAGACAAGTCGCCGATGGAAGACATTCTCGCGTTGCTCAACGATCCGGAAAATCAATTCACGACGAAGGTGGCACCCGTGGATAACTTTATCCAGTTCATGGTGCGGACAGGCAATTTCAAGAACAAGCCGCAAGCAACGAGAGAATTGCTGTTTCCGGAAGCGCAGTAGCATGGCCGGCGTCGATTGCACGAAAACCGCCGCGTGACGAACGGATTGCCACACCTCAAGACGTTGAATACTAGATGATGAATTGCAACGTGCTTCACGTGTCTGCGCTGCAAGATGACGACTGAGACCGCATGATGCAGCGAACGACGGCCGAACCTGAGCACGAACTGACACGCGTGGCGATTGCGGTGACGCTCGGCATGCTGGTGCTGCATCTGTTGGTGGCAAGTCAGCTCGAACTGATGTTCGACGAGGCCTACTACCGTCTTTGGGCGCAGCATCTGGCGTGGGGGTATCATGATCATCCGCCGCTGACGGCACTGTGGATTAGGGTGTCGACACTGCTGTTTGGTACATCCGAATTCGGCGTGCGCGCGCTTGGCGTGGTGGCGACGGCAGCCGGGTCGGTGGCGATTTGGGCGATGGCGCGCGATCTCTTTCAGAGCGAAAGCAAGGCGGCGCTGGCGGTACTGATCTGGAATGCTTGCCCACTGATCGGCGTCGGCGCGATACTGGTGACGCCGGACACCCCGTTGCTGTTCGGGTGGACGACGGCGGTGTGGGCGTTATGCCGGATTTATCGCAGCGGCAATTGGTACTGGTGGTTGCTGGTGGGGTTCGCCGCAGGGCTGGCGCTGGAAGCCAAGTATACGGCGCTGTTTCTGGGGCCGGGCATAATGCTGGCGATGTTGATCGTGCCCGAGTTGCGCCGTTGGTGGCTGAAACCGGCACCTTATGCGGGTGGCGCGATCGCGCTCGCGATGTTTGCGCCGAACATTGTCTGGAATGCGCAGCACGGGTGGGAAACGTTCGCCAAGCAGTTCGGCCGCGTGGCGGATGCCGAGTGGACATTGCGGTTTGTGTTCGAATTTTTCGGCAGCCAGATAGGGCTGCTCAATCCACTGACGTTTGTGCTGGTGGTGGCGGGTTTATTGATTTCGACGCGGCGCGTGGGCGACGGTTGCGACGGCGGCCGACGATTGCTCGCCGCACTATGTTGGCCGTTGCTGGTGTACTTCGCGTTTCACAGTCTGCACGATCGCGTGCAGGGCAACTGGCTGGCACCGCTTTATCCGGTGTTCGCATTGATCGCGGCCGATGCAGCAATGACCCGCACGCCGGAGCCGGTTGCGCCGTGGGTGGAGCGGCTGCTGGCATTCGCGCGCCGATGGACCGTTGCACTCGGACTTGGCCTGACTGGCTTGATCTATGCGCAGGCTTTCTTCGCGCCGTTTCCGGTGTCGCCACGCGCCGATCCGACGACGTTGCTGAAGGGATGGCGGCAATTAGCTGGTGATCTCGCGACGGTGGCGAGCCGGGAAAAGGCCGGGTACGTGCTGACACAAGGCTATGCGCTGACGGCACTGCTGAAGACCTATGGCAGCGCGGGCCTGCCAGTGTTCCAATTCAGCGAGCGTTACAGATGGGCTTATGGCATCGACGCGGGCGCGCCGGATGCGACGCTGCCGGGGGTGTATATCGTCGAGGAAAAGCGCGCTGGAGGCGATGAAATGCGCGGGCGCTTCGCCGAGGTCCGAGAGATTGCGAAGCTGGAGCGGCGCGGGCACGGCGCGGTGCTGGATGCCTATTTGGTGTATCTCGTGGCCCAACCGACGGCTGCCATCCTGGATCCGATCGATGTGCCCCGACGGCGGTAGTTGGCTGCTGACGGGACTGGGCGATCCCGTGTCTGCACAGCGCAATTTTGCAATAGCAAAATTATGCGGTGCGCACGGAATGACATTAATCGGCGCAGTGCTCAGCGCATCACGACGGCGACTTGTTTGAAGGAATAGCCGACGTAGTCGAAGCTTTTGCCGCTGCGCGCGATGAATTCGGAAAACGCCTTGTACTCGTGCATTTCCCAGGCGGGATAGTTAAAATACTCGTCGAACAGAATGACAGTTCCCGGCACAATACGATCGGCGAGATGTTCGAAGATGGTGGCGGTGGACGAGTAGATGTCGCAATCGATGTGCAACAGCGCGAGCGGGCCGGAGTTGGCGGCGACGAATTTCGGCAATGAATCGGAGAACCAGCCGGTGTGCAGGCGCACGTTGGAGGCGACCTTCGGCAACTTGCCGCCCCGATTGAAATACCCAGCTTCCATCTGATTGCCCGACCAGTTCTCGGGCAGGCCCTGGAAGCTGTCGAAGCCGTCGATGGGGCGATTTTTCAGAAGCTTGGCCAAGTGATTGATCGAGCCGCCCTCGTTGACGCCGAACTCGGCAACGATGCCCTGCGGCGTGATGCGTTTGACGGCATATTCCATCAGATCCTTCGGCGTATCGAAGGCGAGCGCTGCCGGCATGTGCTTGACGATGAAATCCATCGTATCGTTCAACGCACGCTGCTGCAGCGCGCGATACGGATGGAACGTGCCGTAGTCCAACGGCAAATGCAGCGCCATCACGGCTTTCTGGATGAAGCTTTTCAGCGGATAGTTGGCGACGAACATGCGGTTTCCAATGATGGAGCGCTGACGGCCTCAGCCGCAGTCGCGTTGAAGACGAAAACGCGCATTGCCGTGAATACGGTGCCGAACGATAGACCGGCGGCAAAGAACTTGGCGAGCAACGGATGCAAGCCGAGCCCATCAGCAAGAATGCCGACGGTGACAGCGGTGACGATCAGGCCGAGAGCACCGGCGGCAAAAAATTTTGCCAGCACTGGAGCTTCGGCCTTGACGCCACGCCCTTGCAGCCGGCTGGCAAAGACGATGCGCGACGACAGCGTGTAGTGCGTGAGCACGCCGCACACGTAGCCGCAGACGGCGGCCTTGGCGGCCAGCTTCAAAGGCTTGAGCAAGAGCCAGAAGATCGACGTGTCGACGACGAGCGCGATCGCGCTGACCATCGCATAGCCGACGAACTGCAACACCGCGCTGCGGTGCCGTTCGGGGATGAACGTCAGCAATCGGTCGATCACGGTCATGCCGCCTGGCCGACTTTGCGGGGTATCATGCGGACGCTTTTGAGGGCCTGTTCAGCGCCGGAATTGCCGGCTTCATGATATTCGGCGTCTTCGTTGACGTTCCAGATGTCGAACACCTGCTTGCCAGCGACAATATTCTCAACCGTCAGCATCGCGGTCATCATCGCGTGATCCTGGTTGTTGTACTTGTGCATGCCGTTGCGGCCGACAAGGTGCAGGGTCGGATAGGTTTCAGCGAGTTCTGAACGGATCGTCTCGACATGCGTTTTGTAACTGTCGTCGTAGACCGGATACGCTTTCTTCTGGCGGACGACGCAGCCGTCCTTGACGTCGGCTACATCGGCCAAACCAACGATGGCCAGTTCCTTCTTGGCGAGCGCGATCAGATCGGCGTCTGAACTTTCCCACAGGCCGTCGCCCTCGAAGCAGAAATATTCGAGACCGAGGCAGGATTGCGTGGCGTTCGGAATCATCTCCGGCGACCAGGAGCGAAAGTTCTGAATGCGGCCGACGGTGACGCTGGGCTCGTGGATGTAGATCCAGTTGTCGGGAAACAGATCGGGCTTTTCGACGATCAGGGCGACGGTCAGGAAATCGCGATAACGCAGCTTTCTAGCGGCTTCCGTGCAATTCGGTGCAACCGCGAACGACTTGACGAGTTCGGTGATCGGGGCCGACGAAATGACGCTGTCGGCGGTAAAGGTCTTGGTTTGGCCGGTGCCGGTCTTGGCAGTGATGGTCCAGCGCTTGGCTGTCGCATCGTAGGCCAGCGTGTCGAGTACTGTATCCATGTGGATGATGCCACCTTGCGCGCGCGTCTTGGCTGCGGCGGCATCCCACATCATGCCCGGCCCCCTGCGGGGATACTGGAAGCTTTCGATCAGCGTCTTGATGACTTCGCCGTCGTGCGCCTTGGTGCCGTCCTTGACGCCCTTCGGCGCGATGGAGTTGCGGAGCGCGTTGGACATAGCGCTCCAGAGATCGAGGCCCTTGATGCGTTGGGCGGCCCAATCGGCGGAAATCTCGTCGCAGCTCATGCCCCACACCTTCTCGGTGTAGGTTTTGAAGAAAATGGAAAACAGGCGCTCGCCGAACTGGTTGGCGACCCACTCGTGGAAGGTGACGGGCTTCTCGTTGGGGAAAGCCTGCTTGTACATGAAGGACAGCACGCAAAGGCCGCTCTCGATGACGCCGAGGTTGCCGAGCGCTTCGAAAGCCTTGAGCGGGTAGGAGTAATACTTGCCGTCGTAATAGATGCGCGACAGGCGCGGGCGCTCGATAAAATCCTGTGGCAGAATCTCTTTCCAGAGGTCAACGACCTCCTTGGATTTGGAAAAGAAGCGATGACCGCCGATGTCGAACAGAAAATCCTTGTAATTCGCGGTACGGCTGATGCCGCCGACGTAAACCGGATCAGCTTCGATGACGGTCGTGGAAACGCCACGCTTGGTGAGGAGGTAGCTCGACGTCAAACCGGCCGGGCCGGCGCCGATGACGAAAACGTCGGAATGCGGAATTTCGGCAGCAGCCATGACAACCTCTGAAGCGTTGCACGCGGCGCACTCTGCGGCGCGCCAGTCGCGACGAGTGGCCAGCGACCATCGAGGTATAGTGTAGGAGTCGTAAATATTGTGTTGCGGGCGGTAACGATTGGGAGGGCCTGAGAGACTGCCCCGCAAGTGCGGTTAAGGTCGCGTCAATGCGAGCGATCTAAGGTGCATACGATGTCGTGACGGCGGGCTCATCAGCACGGGCGGTTACGCGGGGAGCCGGAGATCTAGAATGGCAATGCTCGAGACGTTACGCCCGCGCGAGCGCTACGATTGGGGGCACATTGTCACCTCGCGGTGGCTTTGGTGCATTGCTGCAATCGTGTTCATGGGCGCGATGGACTTCATGCAGCGGCGCGGCGAGTTGTCGACGCTGCTCGGCGATGCGGACGACGCGACGCGGCTCTATCAAGTGCGCCAGTTGATGGCTGGTGGCGGCTGGTTCGATATGACGCTGCCGCGACTGGGCGGGGCGACGCCACTGATTTCGCATTGGTCGCGGCTGATCGATGTGCCGCTGGTGATGCTGCTCGACACGTTCGGACTATTCATGTCGCCGGAGGCTGCAGAGCTGAGTGTTCGGTTCGTGTGGCCATTGCTCGTGTTGCTGCTACTGTTGCGCGTGGTCGTGCGGGCGGCCGATCACGAAGGTGGCGTTGTGGCCACGGCCTTCGTGCTGTTCATGGGGCTGACGTGCATGACTGGGCTGTTCCAGTTCCGGATCGGCCGTATCGATCATCATAACGGCATGATCATGGGATCGATCGGCGGCCTGTTGTTGCTGGTACATGCGCGCGTGCGGCCGCAGGAGGGGTATCTCGCCGGGATGCTGATGGGCATCGGGTTAAGCGTGGGCTACGAGCCGCTCGCATTCCTGCTGCCGGCCGTGGGCTTGATGGCGCTGCTGGCGGTGACTGATCTCGCGTGGCTGCGTGGCGTGCGAAACATGGCGGTGGCGCTGGCGGCGACCCTGGCGGTGGTATTCGTGGCGACGGTGGCACCGTCGCTGTGGTTTTCAGCCCGATGCGATGCGCTGTCGCTGAACATGGTGGTGTTGGTGGCTGGGGGGGCGGGCGGACTTGCGGTGGTCGATTGGCGCGGACGCAGATGGACGCTAACTCGGCGGATAGCTGCGTTGGCCGGGTTTGGTGCAGTAGGCCTGCTCGCGTATGGCGCGCTCGACGTGCGGTGTCTGGCGGGTCCGTTTGGACAAGTCGACCCGGCAGTCAACGCCGTATGGCTCGACCATGTCGTCGAAACGATGTCGATCTTCAAATTTTTTCCGATGAGTCCACCCGGCGTCGTGGCGTTCGCTGCATCGATCGCGGTCGGAATTTATGCCTCCTACGAGCGCTGGCTGAGACTGCGGACGGCAGAAACGCTGGTGCTGCTCGGGCTGATGCTGATTGTCGCGCCGACCGGCGTGTGGATGGTGAAGCTGATGCCTTACGCAAGCTGGGTTGCGGTGTTCTGCACGGCGCTGTCGATCGCCGACCTGCAAGGGACGGCACAATTGACGGCGCTAAGCCGACGGCTGGTGGCGGCACTGCTCGGCAACCAGCTGCTCTTTGCATCGGTGGCCGCTGCGGCGCTGACGGCTGTCGGAGTAACCCATGCCAAGGTTGGTGATGAGGTGGCCATCGAGGGCACACAATGCTTGACAACGCCAGCTGTACGGTCGCTTGCGGTGCTGCCGAAGGGACTGTTCGTCGGTGGGCTGGAACTCGGCTCCTTTATTGTCGCGCTGACGCAGCACGACGCCCTGGCTGCACCCTATCACCGTATCGACAAGGCTATCCTGATCAACCAGGCGCTGTTGGCGGCTGAGCCGGCACAAGCCAAGCGCATGATCGACCAGGTGCATGCAGACTATCTGGTGCTTTGCATGCCAAAGGACCAGTCAGCGAGCAGCGGCGGCGGGGGGGGTGGCTTGGAAGCGCGGCTCAAGGCCGGGACAACCATCGCGTTTCTGACGCCCATGCCGCTATCAGGGCCGGTGGCCGAATTGCGCGTGTGGCGCGTCGAACGATGAAAGACGCTCGATAACGCGTTCGTGAACGGAAATTTGAAACTCCTTGTTAACACCTCCGTATCTTCGACAGCTCAAAAAGAGCAGCCCAAGTCTGGAGACGCGTGATGAAAACCAATATCTCATTCAAGGCACTGTCGTTGGCCGCTGTCGTGCTGGCGGCAGGTCTCGGCACTGTATTGTTCACCCCGATTGCGATGGCTGCGGAAGCCAACCCAATGGTCGGCGGCGCGCCGATGTATGCTGAAAAGAACATCATCGAAAATGCCGTCAATTCCAAGGATCACACAACCCTGGTGGCGGCCGTGAAGGCTGCAGGCCTGGTCGAAACGCTGTCGGGCAAAGGTCCGTTCATGGTGTTCGCGCCGACGAACGCCGCTTTCGACAAGCTGCCCGCCGGCACGGTTGCAACGTTGCTGAAGCCTGAGAACAAGGAAAAGCTGGTCAAGATCTTGACGTCGCATGTGGTCGGCAAAGCCGTGATGTCAGATGCCATCGGCAAGATGGTTTCGGATGACAAGGGCGCGCATCCCGTGAAAACTTTGAGCGGCGCAATGTTGATTGCCAAGATGGCCGATGGTCATCTGACGTTGACGGATGAAAACGGCGGCGTTGCCACCGTAACGATCGCCGACGTCAAGCAATCCAACGGCGTTATTCATGTGATCGACGCCGTGCTCTTGCCTAAGTGACGTTTTGGCCGGCGGCCGCGCTATCATTGCAACGCCGACGGACTTCCCCCGTCCGTCGGCCTCAGGCGCCAAGGACATCGCTATGCACTTTATTCGCGCAGCATTTCTGACGCTGGCGGTAGTCTGCGCGGCCGCTGGCCAAGCGACTGCATTCGATCTGAAGACGGCGTTCGATCAGCAAAATGACGGGCGCGATTGACACTCCGCGCGACGACGACTGGCAAGGCCCCGGCTGACACGACCGGGGCTTTGCTGCGTGTACCAATGTTCACCGCGCGGACCGATGTCGTTCCTACAACAACGGCAGTTGTGCGCCTTTGCGGACGGGCCGCTGAAACAAATCGGTGCGCAGGCGGAACGTGCCGCGATCATTCATGCCGAGGCGGCGAATGGCGAGATGGAAACGCTGCGCGATTTGCTCGGCATAGGGTCCGCTGCCGCGCTGACGAAGGCCGAACGTTGCGACGTAATCCTTGCCGCCGTGCATGGAGCGAAGAATATTTATGACGCGTTCGGCCCGATCCGGAAACTCCGTGGCGAGCCATTCACGGAACAATTCCTTGAGTTCCAGCGGTAAGCGCAACAACACGTAACCGGCCGATTGCGCGCCGGCTGAGGCCGCAGCTGCGATGATTTTCTCGATTTCGCTGTCGTTGAGGGCGGGGATGATCGGCGCGACCATGACGGTGACGGGAATGCCGGCTTGGGTGAGCTTGGCGATGGCGTCCAGGCGACGTTGCGGGGTTGCGGCGCGCGGCTCCATCTTGCGCGCCACCGTACGATCGAGCGTGGTGACGGAAATCGCGACCTTGACCAGATTTTTAGCGGCCATGCGTTCGAGAATGTCGATATCGCGCATGACCAGGGCTGATTTGGTGACGATGCCGACGGGATGCTGCGTGCGCTCCAGCACCTCGAGGATCGCGCGGGTGACGTTGTGGGTCCGCTCGATCGGCTGATAGGGATCGGTGACCGCTCCAAGCGCAATCACTTTTGGCACATAGCGCGGTGCGGAGAGTTCACGTTCCAGGACTTCGGCGGCGTTGGTCTTGGCGTAAAGCTTGGTTTCGAAATCAAGCCCGGCGGAGTGGCCGAGATAGCAGTGGGTGGGGCGGGCGTAGCAATAGACGCAGCCGTGTTCGCAGCCGCGATAGGGATTGATCGATTGTTCGAACGAGATGTCGGGGCTGTCGTTGCGTGAAATGATGCTTTTGGCCTTCTCGACCACCACGTGGGTTTGCAGCGCCAGGAGGTCGCCCGGTTGATCCCAGCCATCGTCGAAGCCTTCACGCTGCTGGGCCTCAAACCTGCCGACACGGTTCGAACGCGTGCCGCGACCGTGCCAAACGCTGGCGTCGAGGATATCAGAGGGATTGGACGGCGTGGAATTCGACATGATGGCGGCTACACCTTCAGCGATTTGAATAATGAACAAATAAAGAACAAAATAGCATTGCGCAAGCACCTTCTTCACTGGTACAACCTTTTTTGAAACACGCCATCGACAGTGCGACTATGCGCTCGCACGCAGCAAATGCAATCTTGGCGTGCATTTAACGTTAAGCTGCAGCTTCGCATTTCAAACGGGCGGCCGCTTCGACGCGGGACGCAGGAGCGGGCAGCAAGCACGTTGACAACTTAGTGCCATGCTGCGCTTTTCGCGTTCAAATCGATATTCAGTTATTTGAGGGACATCCGGCCATGGCCGAGGCACAGACACCGATTGCGCATGGCTCCACCATGACATTACACCGCTATCGTTCGCACACTTGCGGCGCGTTGCGCACCGGCGATATCGGCAAACGCGTGCGGCTGTCGGGCTGGGTGCATCGGGTGCGTGACCATGGCGGGCTGCTGTTCATCGATCTGCGTGACCATTACGGCATGACACAGCTGGTGGCGGACCCCGACACGGGGGCGTTCAAGACGGCGGAAAAGGTGCGCTCGGAGTGGGTGATCCGGGTCGACGCGACGGTGCGCGCGCGGCCTGCTGGCACCACCAATGCCGACATGGCGACCGGCGACATCGAGCTTTACGTGTCGGAGATCGAGATGCTGTCGGAATCCAAGGAGTTGCCGGTGCCGGTGTTCGGCGAACCGGACTATCCGGAAGACCTGCGCCTGCAATACCGCTTTCTCGATCTCAGGCGCGAGACGTTGCATGCCAACATCATGAAGCGCCTTGCCATCACCGCCGCCATCCGCCGCCGCATGAGCGACGCCGGCTTCTTCGAATTCTCGACCCCGATTCTG